>DVMZ01000135.1 GCA_018714725.1 Candidatus Scatosoma pullistercoris | reverse complement strand
GGCAAGAAATTCACTGTTACCGCCGATCAAAGCCCTTACGAATTCTCTGATATCCTCCACGAAAGCGGTCATTTCCGCACTTTCAAGAATTTCCATAAGCCCGGGCAGGAGCAAAGCGGAAGTAAGAGCAGCCGTCACGACCAGAATGACCAGTTTATAAACAAGAATCTTATAGACGTTTTTGAAATTTTCCATCAACAGTCTCACACTGTTCCGAAAACGCATAATGTTTTCTCCTTACCGTCAGAAGTGATAATATTTTTTAAGATCTGCGCGTTCCAGCTGGGCACGGTCGAAATAGAGCACCTGCATCCGCACGCAGAAAATCGCCGTCATGAAAGCATACAGAGCGGTGGCGAGAATAAATCCCGCGATTTTTCCGGGCACGAAAATGCAGCAGAGCGCCAGCAGAATTTCCGCCACGGTAATGCTGAACCACTGTCCGAGGATGATCCGCATCTTGACGGGCGCCACCAGCTGATAAGAATACCGAAGCGCTTCAAATGCCCTGAACCCGGTAATTTGCAGACAGGGCAGCCAGAGATAAAAAATAGACACCACGTACAACAGCACAAAATGCATGCCGAAAAATACAATTACGGAAAAAATATACTGAATGGGAAGATTGGAGGGCAGGAATACGAAAAAGAGCAAAGCGGAAGTAATCAAAGCCCACAGCTCATAAATCGCCGTATACAGAAGCGCAATTCCCGTGGTGGAAATGAGGTTGTCGTTGAGTTTGGAAAACAGTCCGTTGAGCGTTCTTTTGCCGATCCGCATATGTTTTTCAATGAAAGCGAACATCAGCGCAACGCACAGCACCATCAGGATGACGCCCGCAAATCCCGACAAAAACGCCTCCCACGACCGGAAATTCAGAACGGATATCGCGTGAAACACGTCGACAAACGAAACTTCGGGCTTTCCCGTGAAAAATCCCGTCAGCAGCCGGTCGATGGCGTCCTTGTCCAGGCTGAACGACAAAAAGACAGCCGGCACCAGCGCAAACGGAAATATGTACCAGAAATTCTTGAACAGGTACTTTATGGATTCAATCGTATATTTCATAGCCATTTTTCCTTTTTTATTATTATACATCAAAAACTTTCCCCTGTAAAGTATTTTTGCGGAAAAAAGTATTTCTGAGGCCTTTTGCCTCTCCTTTCCCCCCCCTTTTCCCTCTTTTTTCCGTTTTCTTCCCGTTTTGTTCCCCCGGCTCCCCCGGGCCCGGCCCCGATCCGATTTGCCGTTTCTTCCGGCTTTCCGCCCTTCCGGCCTTTCCCCTCCGTTTCCGTCCCCCTTTTATTTCCGGAATCTGCCCGTATTCTCACACCTGCCCGCCTCTTTCTCTTTTTTTCGTCCGATTGTCCCGACGGATCAGTCCGCCTTTCTTCTCCCTCGCGCCGCGAGAAAAGCGGACGGCTTTCGCCGCCCGCTTTTTCCGTGTTTTCCGCCTCCGCCGCTTCCGGCTTTTCTTCCAGGCTTCGTTTTCTCCCTGACTTCGCTTTTTCGTCCGGTTCCGCTTTTTCGGTTTTCCCCGCGCGGCCGGAAGCCGCCCCCGCCGTTCCGTCACCCGGCGGTTTCCGCCTGTTGCGCATAGAGCTCGTACAGCGACGCATAGAATTCCCCCAGATAATTTTTTGCCGTCTGGTCCTGCGCAAAAGCGGCAAAACGCTCTTTTGCGTCCGGATAAGTCTGCTCGTAATATCCTTTCACCGCCGCCAGCCGTTCTTCATAAGTCAGCGAATAGTCAACCGGATACGGAGCGTCTCCCGAATCCGGCCGAAAGGCAAAGCGGAGATAAAAAAGCAGCCCGTCCCGGATGTTTTCCACCTCCTGCTGATAATTCCCGTCCAGCTCCGCGCATATTTTCTCCCACACGGGGGAGCGGAACACGCCCGCTTTCAGCAGTCTGAATCTCTCCGTGCGCTTTTCCTCTTCCAGCTTCTGCGTCAATCTGTTTTTTTCCAGCTGCGCGTTTTCAATTTCAAGGATCTGTTCTTCGCTCAGCTGCGCAAATTGTTCATCCGTAAAAGAAATGATATCAATGGTCATACACTCTTCCTTTCTCCTTTTCTCCCCGCCTTCGTCCTTCCCCTCCCGGGGCGCATTCAGCCCTTTTATTTCCTCCTTTTGTTTTTCAACTCAACCCTGTCCCCGTCCTCTTCGATTTTTTTCAGACATATACGAGGAACACCGATTCGATGGCGGAAACCGAACTCCCCGCCGCCGGGAAAAGGCGCAGGGAAAAATTTTCTCCCCGCTGAAGGGGAAACGCGCGCGCTTCGCCCTTTTCAAAGGTCAGAGAAAACACCCGCTTTTCCTCTCCGGCCTGCGTTTCCAGCCGGCAGCTGCCTTCTCCCCGGACGATCACCTCTTTCCAGAGTTTCCCTCCCTTTACTCCGAAATCGGAATTTTCCGCGGCAAATACCGCCTCCGTTCCGTCCGGCAACACACCGTCCGAAACGATTTCCTTCACCTGTCCTTCTCCGGCGCACAACAGACCCCGCCGCGTCTCGGAAAGCGCGTCGACGGGCAGCGAAGAAAAATAAGCGCTGTCCGTCGCCCCGTCGAAAACCAGCAATTTTTTCTCTCCCGACGTATCGGAATAGACAAGCAGGTATTTCCCCGCGGCGACGCCGCTTTTTACCTGTCCTTCCCGATCGGGAAAAACCGGGACTTCCCGGCAAATTCTCTCCGCCGTCCGGCCGTCGAACGCATATAATCCGTCCTCAGCGAGAAAGACAATTCTGTTCCCGAACGCGCGCACCGATTGCCCGAAAATTCTGCCGCCGCCGTATCCCGGCGTCCGGGCGGAAAAATCCCTTCCCGCCCCGCCGGCGGACAAAACGACAATTCCCCTTTCCCGGAACAGGCAGACGCTCTCGTTCAACACTTCCGCGCCCACAAACTCCCCGTCGTCGGAAGGAAATCCGATAAATCCGCCCTCATCGGCGCTGTTCTCCCAGTTTTCCGGATCCATCGGCGCGCTGTAATACACCTTCTCTCCCGCCCCCACAAACAGGCGTTCGTGAAAAACACAGCCGACGGAAGAAACGGCCGGCCCCACCAGCATGAACTCCTCCGAACCGCCATACAGCCACACGCCGTTTTGCGTGCAGAACGCCAGCCTCGGCGTCCCGTCCGCCCCGTAGAATTCAAGCGCCTTACAGGGCAGCGGAAAGGATTGATACAGATAGACAAACGTCCCTTCCGTCCCGTCAAACCGATAAACTTTCCCCTGCTCGTTCACCGTCAGCAATTCTTCCTCTCCGTTCCCCGGCGCCGGCAGAAAAACGAACAGTTCGGGCGGGAAAGTGAGCGTTGTCAGATCGGCGGAAATCCCCGCGTCTTTCCACCCGATGCCGGGGCGGATCTTTCCGTCCGAGCAATCGCAATTTTCGCTCCGGGACGCGACGAGACAACCGGCGCCGCTTTTTCCGAACGCCGAAAAACACTCATAGCGCACCCGTTTTTCCTCGCGCTTCACTGCGGGGAATTTTTTCACCGGAAACATCACGCCCACCTCCTGGACCGCATCACCCGCGCGGGGCGAGACCGATAAGCCGCGCTCAGCGCATCCCTGTATTTGGCGTCCCAGACTTCCGCCTCTTCAAACAGTCCGCCGGCAAGGCAGTATTCGGCCGCCATACCCAGGGCGAGCAATCGCGGAGAAACCTGTAAAACAAAATCGGAACTGTCCTCCAACCCCTTTTCCTCGGGCGTGTAGGTATAGACGATTTTTACTTTTCCCGGCGCGGTTTTCAAAAACTCGGGAAAGAGCCGGAAGGGAATTTTGTTCCCCCACTCGTCCCGGACGCCCAGAATCCGGACCGCCTTTTTGCTCAGGACGGAATAAGCGATCGTGCCCGTTTCCGACTCCGTTTCATCCTCCGCATACAACGGCAGGTAGTCGAGCGCCACTTCGTTCTCCACAAGATTGAAACACCGCAGCAACGCTTCCGTTTCCCGCTTCCCCGTCTCGCCTTTATTCTCCAGGTAATCCCTTACCTGCCCCCCGCATCCCAGTTCTTCCGCCGCCAATAAAATACTTTCTTTCACCGTCATGATTCTTCCTCCTTGCACCTCCTAACGGGTCATTCCCCCGGCCGTGTCTTTGTTTCAGTGCCCGACCGCACGCAAACGCGGTTTTTCCCGCCGCCGCACCGTCCTCTTTGAGGATTGCGGGCGGGGCGCCCGGCGCCCCGCCCTGCCTTCCGCTTCTCTGCCCCGCAGAGAAGCGGAAGGCAAAACTCAGCCTCAGCCCTCGTCGATTCCCGTCAGAACGCCCTGCCCGTAAGGCCGCGTGCAGATGAGTTCCGCATACTTGACCAGCGTGGCGGTATACACGGGTTTTCCTGCCACCTGGCGGAGAATTTTCCCGTCCTCGTCCTCCAGCCACTGCCAGTCGCACAGCTGGTGCAGACAGAAGTCGTCCGTATTGAGCAGATACATCGTCCCTTCCGGACAGAAGCGATCGGCGACGACGGGGATCCCGCCGAAACTGAGCGCCTTGTACCCGCCCTGAATCTCCATCGAAGGCGTGTAGGTCTTATACTGATTGAAATATGCGGCCAAAGCCCTCTTCACGCCCCAGGAACAGACGATGAAATTGACTTTGCTGCCCGAATTTTCCTCAATTTTATCGATGGCGAGCTGAATCACCGAATCGTCGATATTTCCCACGTCTCCCCGCGAATAGGGCTTCATCCAGGGATGTTCTTCCCGGTCCACGCCGTACAGGGTCCCCGAATCGGAGAACAGCGCGCCCAGCCCGGTGATTTCGCAGTCCTTGGAATGCTGGAGGGTAATATAGCTGCCCGCCGCCACGGTGGACGAAGAAATCGTCGTCCCGGATACGGTGACGATTTTATTTTCGCGGTCCACCGCCGTCACCACCCGTCCGGTCACCCCCGTGATCAGCGCTCCGTCGGCCGTAAAGAAATCGACGATCATCCCTTCGGCCACCGCGGTCACGCTGTCCATCGTGATGGCGTTGTTCGACCCCACGGACGCCACCGAACAGAGTTTTCCGCTCCCGTCGCCGTAGAGCATTCTTCCGAAATTAAAGGACGAACTGCGCACCAGGGCGGACATCTCGTCGTTCAGCAGATTGACGAACGCCCCTTCGTTGCTCGCGGAAGCGCGGATCGCCTTGTCGGAAATTTCAATCGTGCCGTACAGATTTTTCAGCGTACTCACGAACTGTACATAGTTGTTTCCGCCCGCCGTCGGCAAACTTCCCGTTTCCGTTCCGGCGCCGATTCCCCCGTTGACGCCGTAACGCACCAGTTTGCGCACGTCCTTTCCGAGCACGTCCGCGGTGGATTTTTTGATCTGCGCGAACAGCGGATTGGTCTTCATGTCAAGCGCTTCGCTCACCGCGTCGAGATAATAAGATTTCAAAGCATTGTCTGCCGTCTGCATCGTTACCATAAATTTTTTCTCCTTCCGATTGATTTTTTTGTTTATTTTTACATTCGTTTCATACCTGGCCGCCCCTTCTGAAATACTGGAGCGCCATAGTTCCGGCCTCGTCGATAGACCGCGCCTTCAGCGGCGGGGCAGCCAGCGTTCCCGTACCTCCGCGCATCAGCGGCGCGCCCGGATTCTTCAAAGAAGCGAGATAATCCCCGACAATCCGCAGCCGCACCGATTCGGATGCGCTTGCGGCGCGATACAGCGCCTCTTCCGACAGTTCCCCGGCCGTTTTTTCCGGCGCCCCTTCCGGCTTCTCTCCGATTTCCGCCGTTTTGACGCCTTGTCCGGTTCCCGGAACGGCGCTTTCGTCGTCGGCCCTCTTGTCGCCCTGTTCCGGGGCGGCCTGCAATGTCCTTGCCGTCTCTCTTGCTCTCTCGGCCGTCTCTCTTTCTCCCGATACTGCCCCTTCCGTCGATTTCACCGCCTCTGCTGTTGCCTTTCCTTCCGTTTTTGCCAATATTCCCTCTCTGCCGCTGTTTTCGGCCTGTTCTCCCGTTTCCGCCCTTTCGGCGGCTTCCGCGGTCTGACCCGCAGATTTTCCCGCCTTTGCGGGCTGTCCGACCTCTTCGTCAGATGAGGTAAAATGAGACACGGCGGGTCCGCGTCCGTCTTCGGCCGCAACGGACCGGGCGGCGACCTTTCGGGAAACAGAGCTTTCCGAACACACCTCCGTTTCTCTTCCCGGCTCTCTTTGCTGCGGCTTTTCCGCCGTCTGAAGAGCGCCGCCGGCCTTCGCCTCCGGATTTTCCGCCTTTCTTTCCAGCTCCCTGAGGCGCTGACTGCGACGGGTAAATTCCGCCTGCAGGGCGCTGTAAGCCTCCGCAAGGGCGTCCGCGGAACGGAATTTCCCCAGGATCGCCGGACCTTTCTCCCTTTCCGCCTCCGCGGCGTGTCCCGACCCGGAGCAATCCGCGCGGACGTTCTCCTCTTTTTCTTTCATCTTTTTTCTTCCTCCTCTTTATTTTTCCCGACAAACCGACTTTTTTTTATTTCTTCCTCTGTCCGATTGTCTTTTTGCGCTTTCTTATCCGGATTTATTGCCGTCGTCTCAACCCTGCCCGGCACCCGGCTGTATTTTTTGCTTTTCCCGATGCGCCCGGATATGAGCGAGAATACGCTTTTTCATCGCGGCCGGCACCGTTTTTCCAAGCTCTTCGGACAACAGAAACCGGGTATGTTCGGCGATATGCAGCGCGTGGTCGTCATATTCGTCCGGCTCCGTTCCCGTGTCCGCCGCGCGCAGGCGCAGATTTTCACCCTCCGCCTTGGCAATATGCAGCGCGGAAATATCCCTGGCGTTTTCATAGGAGCCGAACCCGAAGGCTTCGAGAATCCGGCAGCGGTTTTCCCCGGACAGTTTTCCGTCCTCGTCGGTCAGAAGCCCCGCCTCAAACAATTTGAGAAGGGTTTCCCGTTTCTGTTCCGGAGTTGCGGCGTCCTCCGATTCAAAGACGATATCCTCCGCGGCGAGTTCCGAAGCGTTGAAATAAATCACTTCCACCCGCTTGTTTTCTCCTGCCGCCGCCAGCAGACGGGCGTTGCCGGCAAACTGGCGGTACAGCCGGATAATCTGCCGTCCCGTCTCCTTCCAGGCATAAGTGAGATTGTCGGTGGTGGCCGCCATTCTCGAATCGTCCTGAGAAAGGAGAATCTGCAACCCGGAAGCGCTCGTAACCCGCGCCGGCGTCGAATTCTGGGAAAGATCGCTGACGCCGCTGATCAGCACGAACTCCTTTTCCAGCCGTTCCTCCTCTTCTTCAAATCCGCCGGGAATACTTCCGCAATCCAGCATTTCGGGCGCTTTTCCGCCCTGCCGGTACACGAGCACCCGTCCCGGCGAAAGCCCCTCTTCCGCGAGTTCCCCGACGTCCACGGAACCGTCCTCGACGGTGACCACGCCCATGGACAACCGATTGAGAAATTCGTGTTTGCGGTTTCTGACGGCGTTGTAGGCCCGCTGTACGGGAATCAGCCGATCGATGACGCTGCTGCCGAAGAAAGCGCCCGGCAAACGCAGACAGTCCTGCCTGACAAAGGGGAATCCCCGGGTCCCCTTTTCCCCGTTTTCATAAGGCAACGGCCCTTCGTACAGCAGCTGTCCCCCCGCGGCGATTTCCAGCCTCCCTTCCGGATATTCCGCGGTCGGCCGGGTATAGCGCTCGATGAGTATTTCCGCCCCGGAAATCGGCGCCCGGCTTCCGCCGACCATCCGCGCGGGATTTTTCCAGGCCGACGGCTCGCTGTATCCCGCCGGAGCCAGTCCCGGCACTTCCCGCCCCTTCAAAGTCACGCCGAACCGCTCCGCGATATATTCAACGGGCACCGCTTTGGCGTGAATGAGACTTCTCACGTCGTCAAGGCTTTCCGCCGCCAGCGCGTCGGGGAAAACCTCAAACGGCGGCACGGCCTGCACGGAGACTTCCCCCTCGAACACGGGCGCCCCGTTTTCGTCCTCGGCCACCTGCCTGCCGCCGTTCGGGTCCCAAAGAATTTTATAAAACGCGCTGCCGCAGGTTTCCGACCACAAGGTCGCCCGCGCCGCAACGTCATCCAGGCCGCACCGCTCCCGGACGCCGGCAAGGATGCCCGAAGCCAGCTTCGCGGCCCGCAGATCCTCCTCTTCATCGGAAAAAGCGCGCACATGCAATGTCGGCCGCATTTTCGTCAGCTTGGCAATCCGCGAATCCACCGTAGGCGCAATATGATTGAACACCCGCCTCGACTGCCAGTAGAAACGCTTGTCTTCCTCCTCTATCTCCCCATAGGGGGAAACGTCGCAGTACTGATTGCCGCTTAAAAAGTTCAGATTGAGCAGCCAGCCGTTTTCCAGGCTCCGCCTTTCCTCCCTCCGCCTTTCAAAGTCGGCGGTGATTTCCGCGGCCAGCTTTTCCCGGCGTTTTTGTTCCGCTTCCCGCTCCGCGTTCTCGCCGGTAAACCTCTCCTCTTCCGTCATGATGATTTTCTCCTCCTTTTTTCTTTTCCCGCAGTTCCGGCACTGCCGCTCTGCGCCCGTTTCATTGCTTCCGACCTTCGGTTTCCGCCCGGCCTTCGGTTGCCGTCCGACCCTTGGTCGCCGTCCGGCTCTTTGTCGGTTTTCTCCGCGCGGCTCGCCGCTTCGCCGGCGCGCCGCGCGCCTTCCCCGTCGCCGTCCTCTCCCGTTCGGTTTTGCGGCTTCCGGCCCTCTCGACTTTTTCGCCCGTACCCGGCGTCCCGATCTCTTCAAAGTTCCCGACCTCGTCGGCCTTAGTCTCTGTTTCCGTCCGGCCGGACTTCTTTTGCAGCAAGCCCATCAGCCTTTCCTTTTCCGCTTCCAGTTCCTCGTCCGTCATGCGGGAACAGTCCTCCGAATCCTCCGCGCCCCCCGTCAGCAGCATCTGCACCGCCTTGAGATCGGGCGGAATATCCTTTCTCGTCTCCCGCCGCCTGGTCAGCCGGAGTTCCCCGTCCACCTCGGCAAATTCCTCCGTCACCTCCTCGATCCGACACCCGAGCGCCACTTTCATCAGCGCGTCCCCGATTTTCTTCTGTCTGTTTTTTTGTCTGTTATTCTCGTCCATGCCCCCTCCTTTTCCGATTTTTCTCCTTGCCCTCCCGCCTCCTTACGTTCTTCCGCCGCCGCGCTCTCTCTTTCTCTCCCGCCTAATCCACGCCTCCCCGCCGAGCCAGCGCCAGCTGTCTCCAGCGCTTTTCCTTGTCCAGCTGCACCGGCGATTTTTCCGGCTGAGGCGGCAATTTCCGGGGCCGGGACATCAGATAGTAACGAAGCTCGTCCAGCGCGTGATCGTCCGTTTTTTTAGGCACGTCGCCGCTCCCCCAGAAATACCCTTTCAGTTCCCGGATCAGATTGCGGCAGCCGCTGAAAATATAGAGATTGGGGAGCCCGTTTTTCTGATTGAGATAACTCTTCACGCGGGCAATCCCCGCAAACAGGTCTTTGTCCACGTCGGGATTGACGAGAATATCCCGCTCGTAAAACAGCTCGCACACGCTTTTTACGCCCGAGAGCGTACGCTGTTTCGCGGCGCTGTCGATAAGGGCGCAGATTCTCCCCCGCCCGTCGGTTTTCCAGCCGAGCATTCCGGAAATTCTCCGGATTTCCGAAGCGTGATAATCGATGTCTTTCCCCGCGGCGAAATGTTCGTAGACCACATATACGTTGTCGTCGTAATCCACCGCATACCAATGCGCGGACAGCGGATTGTTGAGCCCCGGATCGATCGAGATGTTGTCCTGCCATTCTTCGGGCAGCGCGAACGGCTCGATGACGTGCACCCGCTCGTCGAACTCGGGATAAACCAACCCTTCGGCGGACGAAAATCTCCCGTACCGGCGAGACTGCAATTCCCTCTCGTCCAGACAGTTTCCGAGCAGCGCGATTTCCTCGGCGGGCAGATAAGGATTATCCGCCCATTCCATGAACTCGTACCATACTTCCGGGTCCTCCCGCCGGTTGAGGAAAATCTCTTCATAGACGAACGTAAGCCCTTTCAGCGGCGTCATCGTCCCGAACAGATCGCCGCGGCGGTCAAGCACGCGCATCCGGCATTCTTCGTAGATCTCCTTAGGCGGTTCCTCGTCGAACCAGACAAAATCCAGCGACGCGCCCTGAAATTTTTCCCGTCCCTGGTCGCAGCTTTTGAACCCGATCACCGAGCTTCCCCCGAAGGCGTTGCGCACCCGGATAAAGTCGATGACGCCGTTTTCCGGCGCGTCTTTGCGCCCGCTCAGCATCACGATCTCCTCGATCCGGTCCCGGCGCAGATATCTCAGAATTTTCTTCTGCGCGACGTCCCGTTGCACCTGCGTAGACAGGGAAACCACCCAACCTTCGACGTCCTTTTTGTTCTGACGGTAGGGATGAATGCCCAAAGCCATGTAAATACATTCCACGGCGCCGCACTCCGTCTTACCCGACCGGTTTCCGCCGAACACCCAGCGGTTGCGCTTTTTGCACTTGTGAAACGCCAGCTGTTTTTCGTGTCGCTTTTCGCCCGTATTGTAGCCCGCCAGCGCGTCCCCCGCCCGCCGTCGCGCCTGCTCGGCTTCTATTTTCAGAATCTTTTCTACAATCTCTCTCATAAATTCTTACAAACCGCCAAAAACGGCCTCTTGCGCGCCTTTATAATAGAAAGCATGAAAAAGTTTATCCTCTCGGCGCTGTTGCCGTTTTTATATTTTCTCTCCAGTCTGCTCCTTCCTCTGCCAAAGCCTGCGGAGGCGTCCGCGGCGGAAACGGACTACGCCTGTATCCGTTCGGAGAACGTCTATCTGTACGCCGAAGAAAACAGCCGCAGCGGCCTTTTCGTCCTTCCTTACACCTACTATGTCAAAGTGCTTGCCGCCGGGATCAACTACTGTTATGTCGAATATCTTTCCGACGGTCCCTACACCCGGAAAATCACGGGCTACTGCAAGACCTCCGATCTGACTTTCGTCGATTATGTTCCCGACCGTCCTTACCTGTATTACACTTTTGACGTCACCTACTACATAGAAGGCAGTTCCCCGGCGCTTTCCGGCGACGGATTTCTTTCCAGCATCACCGTCACCTGCGCCTATTACGGCGAATACCGCGTGGGTTCCGAAATTTACTGTTATGTCCTGCGCGACGATACTTTCGGGTATATCCCGCGCCCCGAAGATCTCGAATACGAACTGAACGACGAATACGATCAACACAACTCGGAAGAGCCGGACACGGGCGTCGGCAATTTCGGCGGCGAAACCGAACCGATGACTCCCGCGCAGATTGCCCTTCTCGTTCTCCTCTGCGTGCTGGTCCCCGTCATCGCGGCGCTCATTCTCCGCCCGCCCAAAAAACCGCCTTACGAAACGGAAGAATGACCTTCTTCCCGGCTTTTCGGCTTTTTCAATTAGTTCAGACCTTTTCCCGGGGCAATCCGGTTACGTTCCGCCCGGATGGCGCTTCCCTTTCTTCCGCCCGGATTTTTCCGGCCTTCTCCCGCTTCCGCCTTTCGTT
This sequence comes from Candidatus Scatosoma pullistercoris, assembly GCA_018714725.1. Taxonomy (GTDB): domain Bacteria; phylum Bacillota; class Clostridia; order Christensenellales; family Borkfalkiaceae; genus Scatosoma; species Scatosoma pullistercoris. Next base: position 933 of record DVMZ01000135.1, on the reverse strand, counting down.
TTTCCGGCCTTTCGTTTTTCCGGTCTTTCGCCGATTTTCCCGGAATTTTCTTTCGGCCCTTTCCTCTTCCGCGCCGCGGAAGAGTTTTTTTATCCCCTCCGCTCTTTTTTGCCGGCCTGTTTGCCCTTTCTTGTTTCACCGCTCCGCTTTGCAGCCCGGTTTTCCGGACGCTTTCTCCGCTCCTTTCGGCGCCTTCCGGATACTTTCCCGGCTCTTTCAGGCACCTCTGCGACGTTTTCCCTGCCGTCCGATTTCTTTCATCCGGAAATTCGCAAAGATTCTTTTCCGCCGGAAGCGGCAATCGGCCCGTCAAACGGAAGCCGTACGGGGACGGCGCCCAGTTCCGTCAGCGTCTGTCTTTCCCTGCGCACGGCGGCGCACTCCCGCCCCGAGCCGATCTGCCGGCAGGCGGACATCATCCAGCCGAATCCCCGGTACTCCCGGAAAAACGCCTCTTCCGTCAGCCCGACGCCCGAAAACGCGGAAATCACTTTTTTCAGCAGACGTTCCTGTTTCCGGTAGTAACTCCGCTCACTGCCCGGTCTTTCCGTCCCGGCCTCGAGAAACTCCCGCAATTTTTTCTTTCTTCCGAAATAGCGCACTTCCAGCAAAAACCGCTCTTCGTCGTTCAGTTTTTTCAACGCCGCGTCCACCCGTTCTTTCAGCGCTTCGATCGCGCGTTTTTTCAAAATCTCTTCCGCCAGGTACTCCGCCGCCCGCTCCGCCGTCCGGTTTTCATAGGAAAAAATCGCCCGGTGCCGGATATGCTCTCCGTAATCCGCCGCTATCCTTTCCAACCTCGGATAAATGTACAAAACGGTCTTTGCATAGCTTTGCGTCCGTTTGCCCGACCGCCCGTCCTTTCCGGCCGAAATTTTCCCGTCCCCGTCCTCCCGGCCGGCCGCCTTTCCGTTTGCGGATTCCGAAATTTCC
>DVMZ01000134.1 GCA_018714725.1 Candidatus Scatosoma pullistercoris | reverse complement strand
TCAGTTCCATTGAGTTCTTTTCCCTCCGAGAAGGAGTTTCGGGCGGAAGGCGGCGGGCCGGGAGCATTTGCTCCCGGCCCGCCGTTTTGCTTACTTTTTCGGTATTCGCTTTCCGCGTTTTTTCTGATATGCTTTTTTCGCGGCTGTTCCGCTTTTTTATGCCCGATCGTGTCTGCCGATTTCCGGCTTTGGTTGCGGGAGACCGGGGGCTTAGGGCGAAAGGGGAAGCGCGTTCTTTCTCTTCCGCTTTTTCAGGGCGGGTTTCAGACTCTTGTCCGCGCGCACGGACAGGTAGGATCCGATGCACTGAATGATCTGCACGAGGATGATCAGCAACAGCACGGCCAGCAGAAGCACGGCGGTGCGGTAGCGCAGGTAGCCGTACTTGTAGGCGATGTCGCCCAGTCCGCCGCCGCCGATCGTACCGCTCATTGCGGAGTAACCGAGCACGTTGGTCAGCGTGAGGGTCAGGTTGGAGATCAAAGAGGGGAAACTTTCGGGAAGCAGCACTTTGAACACGATCTGCAAAGGAGTGGCGCCCATGCTCTCCGCCGCTTCCACGAGGTTGGGACTGACTTCCCGGATACTGCTTTCCACGATTCTCGCCACAAAGGGGAAGGCGGCGGCGACGAGGGGCACGATCATGGCGGTCGTCCCTACCGTGGTACCGACAATCACTCTGGACAGGGGCAGTACGATGATCATCAGAATGATGAAAGGTACCGAGCGGAGCACGTTGACGAGAAAGCCGAGCAGCACTTTCAGCCAGCGGGGCAGGGGCAGTATGCCGTTTTTGTCCCCGCAGGCGAGGAGCACGCCGAGCGGCAGGCCGATGAGGAAGGCGAACAGGGTGGAAAGCACGGTGACGTAGAGGGTCTCCCACAGGGCCAGAGGAAATTCGGTGAGAAAAATATCCCAGGCTTCCGTCCAGGCTTCCGCCGAAAACAGGGAATAGGCAAGCAAATCAAACGACATCGTCCGTCACCTCCTCCGCGAATACGTCGGGGACGCTTCTGAGGTACCCGATCGTCTGTTTCGCCGCTTCCGCCGTCGGGACGGACAGCAGCATGTTGCCGTACACTTTTTCGCCGAGGTTGCGCATGGAGGCGGAAAGAATGCTGACGGCAATGCGTTTTTCCATAGCCAGGGTTGCGATGAGCGGCGAACCGGCCGCCGCGGCGCCGTGAAATATCACGCGCAGTCTCTTTTCTCCCGGTTGCTGCGCTGCCCCTTCTTCGGGCAGATCGGGAAAGACCAGCCGCTTTGCCGCCGCCGACCGGGGGCGGGAAAACACTTCGTTGACCTCTCCCTCTTCGGCGACGCTTCCGCCGTCGAGAATGGCCACCCGGTCGCAGATCTCTTCCGCGGCGCTCATCTGGTGCGTGATGATGACGACGGTGATTCCCGTCGCGCGGTTGATCTCCCGGATGAGGCCGAGCACCGATTTCGACGTCTGCGGATCGAGCGCGCTGGTGGGTTCGTCGCAGAGCAGAATTTTCGGATCGGACGCCAGCGCGCGGGCGATCGCCACGCGCTGGCGCTGTCCGCCCGAAAGCCGGACGGGATAGACGTCCGCCTTTTCCGAAAGCCCCACCGTTTCCAGCAGTTTTTTCGCGCGTTCCCTTGCTTCGGCTTTCCTGATTCCCGCCAGTTCCATCGGGAAACAGACGTTTTTCAGGCAAGTCCGTTGCATCAGCAGATTGAAATCCTGGAAGATCATCGCCGTCTTTTTCCGGGCTTCGCGCAGCGCTTTGCCCCGAAGCGCGCTCACGTCTTCGCCGTCGATCAGCACGCTGCCCGAGGTCGGGCGTTCCAGCATGTTCAGACTGCGCAAAAGCGTGCTTTTGCCCGCGCCGCTCGCGCCGATGATGCCGTAGATTTCCCCGTCCCGGATAGACAGGGAGACGTTTTTGAGAACTTCCGTTTCCCCGTTTTCCGTCGTGAAAGTTTTGGATAAATTTCTGATTTCTATCATGACTGTTCCCGTACCCGGCAGATTATTTTTTCGTGACCGCGTCCAGCGAGCTCTGTTTTCCGCCGTAGAGCCCGAGCGGTTCGAGGTGCACGGCCAGCACGGACACGAGATCGGTTCCGTTCTGAGCATTGAAATCCTCGAGATAGGGGAGGTGCTGGAAGTAGTTGGCGTCGATCTCCCCTTCGTAAACGACGTTGTTAGGCTGAATGTAGTCGCTGTATTCGCGGATTACCAGCGTGATGCTCTTCTCTGCGAGAATCTCTTTTGCCTCTTTGAGAATTTCGGCGTGCGGGGTGGGCGATGCCGCGACGGAGACGGAAGTTCCCGCCAGCGCCGCATAATCCAGGGCCGCGTCATATCCGTCGCCCGGCTCCGCCACCGAAGAAATGACGGCTCCGCCGTACGTCTCTTCGATGAAATCCGCCACGCGCCGGCTGGAAAGCGCGGCGACGAGCGCACGGATTGCGGGGGTGTTTTCATTTCCCGACTTTACGGCGAGAATGTTGGAATAGGGATTCCCGTCCGCCTCTTCGATGGCCAGACTGTCGGAAATGGGATTGATTCCTGCGTCCAGGGCATAGTTGGAATTGATGACGGCATAATCCACATCCTGTAAAATACGGGGAATCTGCGCCGCTTCCGTTTCGACAAATTCGATTGAATAAGGGTTTTCTTCGACGTCGCGGGGAGTGGCGGTGATGTCCGCACCCTCTTTCAGCGTGATCCAGCCCAGGTCTTCCAGAAGCAGCAGCGCGCGCGCTTCGTTGGTGGCGTCGTTGGGCAGAGCGATTTTGATGCCGTCGTCCGAACATCCGGCAAAGGAAGCGGCTCCCGCGCTCAAAAACAGAGAAAGCAACAGACAAATGGTTTTTTTCATAAAAGTCTCCTGTATGAGTGAATTTTTGAGAAAAAGGGAAGGGGATTGGCAGGCTTGTCGCGGCATGATGCCGGAACGGCGTGACGGGACGATGCCGACGATCCGGAAACCGCAAAAAAAATGAGGGAAGTTTCCCGCGGAAACTTCCCTCAGAGCGATGTTTACAGCCTCTGGGTCAGGCCGGTTGCCCGGCGGAAAAGTTCCCGGAAAAAATCGCGCGGAAAACCATGCACATGCCGCACATGCGCATCTCCATTCCGTTCATCCTGCTTTTTCCGTTCATGATAACTTCTCCCGAAAATCAAAAAACGAATTTTATACCCGTTCCCGATTTATTTTTTACATTATAACATCTGTTTTTCGTCTTGTCAACCGAAAAAGCGCCGAAAAATAAATTTCCTCACAGGTAATTTTTTACGGCGGAAGAGAAAGGGCGGCAGGAAGGGCAGGCCGGGAAACGGTGAAAAAGTGCGAGGAAGAGACGGGGAAAGAGAAAGGATGAAGAGACGGGAAAAGAGAGAAGGGGTAAGAGAAATGAGAAGAGAAAGGATGAAGAGAGAAGGGGGTAAGAGGGAGAAGCGGGCGTCGGGGGAGCGGCGCGGGCGGAAGAGAGGGGGAGGGGGGGAAGAGGCGGCAGGAAATCAGGCGGGGAAGGCGGGGTTTTCATAACGCGCGCGCCTGCGGCATACAATAAAGGGAATCGGATCCGTAAAAAGAAAAAGGTATGGGCAGGACGCATGCGGTTATATGGCGAAATTCTCAAAAAAATCGGCGGGGAGGACCTGTTCGGCGGGGCGAGGTACACCGTTCTCCCGGGGCGCGGCGGCTATTTCCAGGGCGTCAGGACGGTGGGGGAATTTTCCCCTTCGCGGGTCATTCTGGGCTTTCGCCGGGCAGTGCTTGAAATCGAAGGGAGCGGTTTTGTCATCGAGAAATACTGCGACGGGGACCTGGAGCTTTCGGGAAACATCGTTTCCGTGCGCCTGTCGGACGGAACCAGATAGGGAGAAAGGCAATGCTGCTGGAAAAAATCATTCTGGAAGGAATTTCCCCCGAACGCGCCCTTTCCCGGCTGCAAAGGGAGGGAATCTGCGTTTATCATGCAAAAAAACTCAAAAAAAACCAAATACTTTTCAGTGTAAAGAGAAAAGATACCGAAAAAGTTTTTGCAATTTATCCCAATGTATGTTATAATATAACCGTATACAGTCCTTACACTGCCCGCAGCGCGGGGCCGGAAGGCTTGCTCGCCCTGTTGGACCGGTGCAGGAAACGCGTCGGCGTGTTTTCGGGAATACTTCTGTTCGCGGCGGCGACGCTGGCGGCAAACCAGTTTGTGCTCCGCATCGACGTCGAGGGGGCGGACGCCTATCGCGGCGAAGTGCTCGCTGTCCTGGAAGAGAGCGGAATACGCACTTTTGCGCTCTATCCTTCCGGCAGAGAGCGGGAAGTCACGGCGAAAATTCTCGCGCTGAAAGACGTCAGTTATTGTTCTGTGGAAAAATCGGGAACGACGGTGCGGGTGGAAGTCCGTCTGTCTGCGTTTTCCGAACCTTCCCCGCAGGAAGGGGATATGCTCGCGGCGCATTCGGGGACCATTCTGCAGATGGCGGTGCTGCGCGGCACGGCTCTCAAAGCGCCGGGCGAGGAAGTGGCGGCGGGCGAACCGCTTGTAGGCGCTTATCTCCTGGACGGCGAAGGGGAGAAAATCCCCGTGACGGCGATCGCGCGCGTGACGCTGTCCTGCGTGTACGAAGAGGTCATCGACGCTTCCGACGGGCAGAGCGCCCTGGCGCAGGGCTATCTGGCCGCCGACGGACAAATCGTCGAAAAGAGCTGCGAACGCGCGGAAGACGGATACCTGGTACGGATTGTTTATATAGTTACGGAGACGATCAATTTCTGACGCCCGGCCGCCTGCGGCGCTGTCGGGGTCACGGAGGAATTTATTACGGCACACATCAAACAGACAATCGACACGAAATCGGTGGACAAGCTGTCCCGGATTCTGGGCACGTTTGACGAAAATCTGACCCTTTTATCGCGTGAGCTCGACCTCACCGCCTATGTGGACGGAGTGAAAATTCATCTGGAAGGCGAAGAGGAAGCCGTGGCCTGCGGCGCGGAAGTGCTGACGCAGATGCTCCGGTTTGCGGAGAGCGGGGAAAGCCTGGACAAGGGCCGGATTGTCTATTGCATCGAGCTCGCGAAAGAGGGCCGGGCGGGGGACATCGCCGCCGTGCTGGAAGGGGTGGTGGCCGTCACTTCCCGCGGCAAGCAGATCCGCTGCAAGACGGTGGGACAGAAACAGTATGTGGATGCCGTAAAGAACAACACGGTGGTATTCGGCGTAGGCCCTGCCGGCACGGGCAAGACTTATCTCGCCGTCTGTCTCGCGGTGGCCGCGTTCAAGAGCAAGCAGGTGGAGAAGATCATCCTCACCCGCCCCGCGGTGGAAGCGGGGGAGAAACTCGGATTCCTGCCCGGGGACCTGCAGACGAAAGTGGATCCGTACCTGCGTCCCCTGTACGACGCTTTGCAGGAGATGCTGGGGCTGGAAACTTACTCGAAGCTCATGGAAAAGGGCGCGATCGAAGTGGCGCCGCTGGCGTATATGCGGGGCAGGACGCTTTCCAACGCGTTTATTATTCTGGACGAGGCGCAGAACACGACCAAGGAACAGATGAAGATGTTCCTCACCCGGATGGGGGAGGGAAGCAAGACGGTAGTGACCGGGGATGTGACGCAGATCGATCTGCCCGAAGGCAAGAAGAGCGGGCTTGTGCATGCGGTCAATATCCTCAAAAATATAGAAGGGATACAGATTTGCCGGCTGACGGACAAAGACGTGGTGCGGCATCCGATGGTGATGCGGATTATCCGCGCTTATGAAGCGGACGCGGAACGGACCCGCCGCTCGTCGGAACCCGGAAAGAAGGCAAAAGAGAGGAACGAAGGATGAACGTACGGGAAGGCGAATTGGTCTGGACGAAAAAAGAAGCGGTGAAGAGCGTGTTGTTGTTCACGCTCAATTTTGCCGCGATTGTATTGATTGTGGGATTGCGCCTCCTTTTCTCCGCCGACGAGGGAACTATAGCGCAGACGTTCAGGGAGAACCGCGCCAATTACCTGTATATCATTTTCTGCATTCTCCTGCTTGTCTGGATTGTGTATTTTTATTTCTTTTTTGAAAACAGGCGCATTCTGACGGACGGCAGGAGCATTGCGCTGGTGTTCACCGTGCTGGATTTCAGCATGGTCGTCTCTTTCCTGTTCGGTTCTTATGTGCACATTTATGCCCGTCCCGCGGCGCTTTGCGCGCTTTTGATGCTCGTCCTCGTCGGGCGCAGGGAAGCGATTTTCATGAACATCGTGTGCGCCATACTCCTGTTTATCGTGGACGCGTTTTCGGAAAATTCGATGACGGCGAACAGCATGTATTCCTCCTTCATCATCGCGTTCACGGCGGGTATGATCGCCATTTTCTTCGGCAATAAGGCGAAAACCCGTTTCCAGATTGTCGGAATCGGGCTCATCATCGTCATTCCCATCGACGTCATCGTCTTTTTGCTGGAAGTTTCCGGGCTGGCCGGAGGAGCGCCTTCCCTGCCCACGGAAGCGACCGGGCTGGAACGGGTCCTGACGCAGATGGGGTACGGATTGCTCGGCGGGATCATGTCGGCGGTGCTCTTTCTCGCTTTTCTGCCCGTTTTTGAAAGCGTGTTCAACTGCCTGACGGTGTTCCGGCTCCGCGAACTCACCAGTTCGGACGCCAAACTTCTCAAAAAGCTCAAGGAGGAAGCGCCGGGCACGTTCAATCATTCCATGGTGGTGGCGCAGCTTGCGGAAGCGTGCGCGGCGGCGCTGGGCGAGGACGTGGATTTTACGCGTGCGGCGGCGTTTTACCACGACGTCGGAAAGCTGCACCAGCCCGAATACTTTACGGAAAATCAGGGCGAATACAATCTGCATGACGAACTGACGCCGGAATTGTCGGCGGACATTATCCGTTCGCATACCCAGGACGGATACGAGCTTATCCGGGCGCACCATCTGCCGCAGTTTCTGGCGGACGTCGCCCTGCAACATCACGGCACGATGCCCATTCGCTATTTTTACGCCAAAGCGCTGAAAATGACGGACGGCGAACTGAATATAGAGGACTTTTCCTATCCGGGCCCCAAGCCCAAGACCAAGATCGCCGCGATCATCATGATCGCGGACGCCTCGGAAGCGGTGGTGCGCGCTTTGCCTAAACGCACCGCGGAAGAGGTGGAAAAGGCGATCCGCGGCATCATCGAGGAGCGGATGGACCTCGAACAGTTTTCCGATTGCGACATCACGATGGCAGATCTCACGACCATCCGCCGCACGCTGGTGAGCACGCTGACGGGCGTGTACCATCACCGGGTGAAATACCCTTCGATCAAATATAAGCACGCGGACGGAAAAACGACGGGAGAAAACGAATGAAACAGTTTTTCATCTACAGCGAAAGCGAAGAATTTCCCGAGGAAAACGTCCGCGCGCTGGAAAAAGCGATGGAGGGGTTCGTGCCTTCGGACATTCCGCTCGCCGTGGAATTTATCTTCACGGACGAAGAGGAGATCCGCCGGCTCAACCGCGAACAGCGGCAGGTGGACAAAGTGACGGACGTGCTGAGTTTTCCCGCTCTGGACGGAATTAAGGGCAAACCGCTGAAAAAGTCGGAACATCCTTTTGACGAAGACGAAGAAGGGCATCTGTTCATCGGTTCGGTGGCGGTGTGCGTCAGGCGCGCGCACGAGCAGGCGGAGGAATACGGTCATTCCTACAACCACGAACTGCATTATCTCCTCGTCCACGGCATCATGCATTGTCTCGGTTACGATCACGAGACGGACGAAGAACGGGCGGAAATGCGGGAAAAGGAAGAGGAGATTCTCGGCAAGTTGGGGATAACCCGCTGAAAGGCGCGGTTTTGAAACTGTTCGTCGTGGATTTTCGGCATGAATTTCAGTGTTGATTCGGGCGTGAATGTCGGCGCAGAGGAAAGGAAATGAGAAGCGGATATGTTGCGGTGATCGGCAGGGCAAATGCCGGAAAGAGCACTTTGATCAATGTGATGGTGGGCGAAAAGGTCTCCATTGTTTCGCCCAAACCCCAGACGACGCGGGACCGGATTCTGGGCGTTCTGACGAAAGCGGATTATCAGATCGTGTTTGTGGACACGCCGGGCATTTACAAGGCGAAAAACACCCTGACCGACCGGATGATGCGCACGACGGAAGAGAGCGCCAAGTCGGTGGATTTTCTCCTGTATGTGCTGGACGGACACGAAGGGGTGCGCGACGAGGATTTTGCGCTGATCAACAAGTATAAGGCGCTAGGAATCCCGATGGCGGTGGCGTATACGAAAATCGACATCATGCCGCGGGAAAACATTCCCCCCGATATGGCGAAGTTTGCCGATTCCGGCGTCGATCTCGACGTATTCCCCGTCTCTGCGAGAAAGGGCACGAACATCCGGAAACTGGAAGAATTTCTCGTATCCCGCATGCCCGAAGGGGAAAAGGTGTTCGAGCAGGAAATCGTTTCGGATAAGAGCGAACGCTTCATGATCGCCGAAATCATGCGCGAAAAGATTCTGCTCAAATACGATAAGGAAATCCCGCACGGCGTGGCGATCGTGATCAACACCTTCCGCCGCGGCGAAAACGGTGTGTATGAGATCAGCCTCGACATCGTCTGCGAAAAACCCGGTCATAAGGCTATCCTCATCGGGAAACAGGGCCGGGCGATCAAAGAGGTCTCCTCTTTCGCCCGCCGGGACATGGAGAAATTTCTGTCCTCGAAAGTTTTTCTGACGACGTACGTCAAGGTCAAAGAGGAATGGCGCGACCGTCCCGACCTTCTGAAAGAGTACGGTTATGAGGAGTACCGGGAGGAGTGATGTTTCCCGCTCGCCGCAACCCTGCCCTTGCCTTTTTGCATAAAACCGATGAAAATTCCGCACCCTAAGCATGGGGGAACCCCCGAGGGGAGGAAAGGGAATGCACGACAAAAGAGGCGAAGACGGCGCGGCTCGGCTCGCATGGGAAATGTTCCGCAGAACCGGAAACATCAGCTACTATATGCTGTACAAAGAGCTCCTCATGGAGGGAAAACGGCGGAAATGACGTCCGGCGCGCCTGCCGGGCAGACGAGGCGGGAGTATGGAATTCAAGACGGATGCGCTGGTGCTCCGCGCGACGGACTATCGGGAAAACGACAGATTGCTGACTTTGTTCACGCCCTCCCGCGGGAAACTCACCGCGGGCATCCGCGGCGTCAGAAAGCCGAAGGCAAAGCTGGCTTTCGCGGCGCAGCCCTTCTGTTTTGCCGAATATGTTCTGGCGGAGAAGGGGGGCAGGTATACGGTGACCGCGGCCTATCTGTACGACGGATTCTTTTCGCTTCGGACGGACATCGTGCGTTATTACGCGGCGTGTTCCGTCCTGGAGACGTCGGACGCTTTGCTGGTCGAGGACGGCGGGTGCGAGCCGATGTTCGTCGCGGCGGTGGAAGCGCTGAAAAATCTGAGCCTTACGGACGGAGACCCCGCCGAAATCCTGCTTTCGTTCGCGCTTTCCGCACTGCATGAATCGGGTTATATGCTCGATCTGGACGGTTGCGGGATCTGCGGCGGCGACGTGGGGGACAAGCCGTATTTCGACTTTGCCGCAGGCTGTTTCACCTGCGGAGGCTGCGCTTCGGGCGTCCGCGCCAGCAGGAGCACTTACGAGCTGTTGCGCAAATGCGCCGGGCTCACTTATGCCGAGGAGGGGATCGCGGGCGGCGGGAAACGCGCCCTTCGGCTGATCAGAAGATACCTTGCCGAAAAGACGGAGGAAGAGTATCCGTGTTTCGGCGAATTTATCCGGCTGTATGAATGACGGCAGTTTTGCCGGGCGGGGTTTCGGCGCCTGCGGACGGCCGGCGGACACGGGGATATGAATTTATGGGAGCGGCGCCCCGCCGCGGAAATGAACGGATTATGGAGAAGAAACAAAACGACAACGCGCAAAAACAGAAGAAGGAACAGGAAAGACCGGTGACCCGGGCGGAAAAAGCCGGCAGAATGAAGGCGATTCTCCGCGAATTGCTCACGGAAAGAAATTACAGATGGAATGAAATTCTCGACGTTTCCGCAAAGGTGTATGTCGAGAAATATCCCGGTGAAACGGATGATCTCAACGATCTGAAAGGAAAATTCGGGTCGGTGTTCAGCCTGATGGAAGACGCCGGAGAAATGCGTTTTCAGGCGGGCGTATGCTCGCTGGTGCAGACGGGAAAGGCGGAGGAAAAAGCTCCGGTAAAAACACCGGAAAAGAGTCCGGAAAAGGCTTTGTCAAAAGCCCCTGCCAAGGAAGAAAAGAAATCGGAAAAGGCGGAGAAAGTTTCGGAAAAAACGGCGGAAGAATCGGAAAAGCCGGTCGGAACCGAAGCGAAAACGCAAGAAAAACCGGCCGGAAAATCCGGGGCGGGGACGCGGAAACGCTCTGCGCGGAAATCCGCGGCCGAAACCAAAGCGGAGGCGAATCAAGTCCCGGCAAGCGCGTCTGCGCCGGAAGGGGCAGCGCCTGTCCTTTCCGCGGAAAAACCGGAGAACAGACCTGCGGAGGGGGAGAAGGCCGCCGTACAGCCGGCTGAACCCGTAAAATCTGCGGAGAAAGCCGGTTCAGAGGCGTCGGTTTCCGAAAAGCCCGCACCCGCAAAGCGGGGCCGGAAACCCCGCACGGCGTCCGCATCCGCCGCTCCGGCGGAACAGACTCCGGCGGAAACCGCGACGGAAGAGGCGGAAGAGAAAGCGCCTGCGCGTAAGCGGGGCAGAAAACCCAAAGCGGCGGAGTCCGGAAAGTCCGGGGAAATCAAAACGCAAACGGCTCAGATAACGCAAACGTCTCAGACGCCTCAAACGGCTGAAAAAGCGGAAATTCCCGCCGAAAAGACCGCGACAACCGAGGGCGCGGCGGCCGCAAAAGCCGAAGTGTCCGGAACGGCCGACAGAGCGGTGACAGAGAAGAAAACGGACGGCGAGGTCGGTGCGGCTTTGCCTGCCGGGGAGAAAGAAGCCGGAAAAGAAGATGCCGCGGCCCCTTCGGAACCGGCCGAAGCGGTGAAACCTGTCGGAGAAAAGGCCGATTCCGGAAAACAGGAGATGGCAGAAAACGCCGGAGAGGCAGCGGAAAAACAGCCGGAAACGGAAAAGGCGGCGGAAAAACAGCCGGCAGAGGTAAAACAGGCGGAGAAGATCGCGGAACAAACGGGGGTGCCCGCCGTCCGGCCGGAAGCGAAAGTGGCGCCCGTGTTTGACATGACCCTCCTGTTCGGCGGTACGGCCAAGAAACCCGCCAAGACGCCCGTCGGCGGGCGGGAAGAAAGGCGCCCGGCGCGTGCGGAACAAGCGGTTGCGGAAAAAGCGCAGGCGCCCGGAACGGCAGAAGAAAAGGGCAAAGAAAAAGTCGGCGAAGGGCGCGGTACGGCGGCTGTGGAAAAGGAACCCGTCAGACGGTCGGATAAACCGGCGGTCAGAGCGGCAATGCCGGAATTTGCGTTTTTGGGAAATGCGGCGGCGCGGGAAAAGTCGGGCGCGCAGATGTCCGGGGCGCAAGGGGTCCGTACGGCCGAACGGCCGGTAAAAACGGGCGCGAAAGCGGAAGAAAAAGAAGGGGCGGGAACGCCCGTGCGGAGTGAACGGCAGGGCGCTTCTGCTTCCGTGCAGCCGATTGCACGGCCGCGCAATTCCGCGGCGGCTGCGGAGAGACAGACGGCAAAAGAGGCGGGGCAGGTAAGCGGCAGCGGCGCGAATGTATCCGCAAACGCCGCGGGAAACGCGGCTGTGTCGGCGCCGGTCGGCGGCAATGCCGGAGGCGGCACGAACGGAAATAACGGCAACAGCGGCAACAGGAGAGGTCGCCGGGGCGGGCGCGGGAGAGCGCCGCAGGTCCCCGAGACGCCCGAGGACGCGCTGAAAGCGGAGTTTCTGAAGAGATTGCGCTCGCTCGGCGGGGATTATTTTGAATATTATTCGGTATATCTGTTGGAGAGATATTCTCTCCGGAACGGGCGGCGGCTGGAAGGGCTGCGGGTGTCCGGCGGCGAACACGACGGCGGCATCGACGGCGAAATCGAGCTGACGGACAAATTCGGGTT
>DVMZ01000133.1 GCA_018714725.1 Candidatus Scatosoma pullistercoris | reverse complement strand
CCCGCGGCGGGAAAAGTGTTTTTGGAACAGGCATTTCGGGCGGGTCCTTCGCAAAGCGGGCGGCAAACGACCGGAGAAGCGCTGAAACGGGAACTGTTCAGAGGTTTCGGAAAAGCGGGAAAAAGAGTCTGAAAATCGGCTGAAAAACCCGGAAAGTGTTCCTGTTGTTTTTGGGCGCGCCGGGCTTTGCAGGCGGCGCCGGTTTTTCGGACGGCGCGAGAAAGGAACAAACAGTTTACAAAGCAAAAGATAACGGCAAATTACAAAAAACATAACAGCAAAAAAGTCCCTCCCCTCCGACCGTTGTTCCGGCCGGAAGGGAGGGATGTTTTTTCGGCGTGTCCCTTGACCCGGGATTGCGCAAAACTCCCGTTTTGCTTGTTTTTTTCCGGTTTTATCTCTTGGGGCGGGTGGGCGACGGGTTATGCCGTATTGCCGCCTGTCGGCGGGAGCGCAAGTCTGACGACTTGCTTTATGGGGGTCGGGGTGCGCCTGTCGGCGGGGATTGCCTTGCGGCAATAGATTTGCGGGCTCCGCCCTGCACCCGCAAGGGACAATGTCCCTTGACCCGGTTCGGCGCAAGTCTGACGACTTGCTTTTTGAGTTCGGTTTTCGCCTGTCGGCGAAGATTGCCTTGCGGCAATAGATTTGCGGGCTCCGCCCTGCACCCGCAAGGGACAATGTCCCTTGACCCGGTTCGGCGCAAGTCTGGCGACTTGCTTTTGGGGTTTGGGTGCGCCTGTCGGCGAAGATTGCCTTGCGGCAATGATCTGCGGGCTCCGCCCTGCACCCGCAAGGGACAATGTCCCTTGACCCGATATTGCGCAAGCCGTTCGGCTTGCTTTATGGGGTTCAGGTACGCCTTGCGGCGGGGATTCGCGGGCTCCGCACGATAGAAAAAAACGCCCGCGCAGCTTTTGGCTGCGCGGGAAAGATGGTCTTGCGAAAAGTAAAACGGTTCCGCCGGTTTACCTGTTCTGTCTTTGAAAAAGGGGAGAAGCAAGCAAAAAAATTTATAAACCATGATCGCAAACGCCGCGGAAAAACGATTACAGTAAATCAGATCATTCCTGCAATTCCGATTCGGGAAGAACGTCGCTTTCGTCCTCTTCTTTTTCCTGTTCGCGCGCGTTTTTGCGCGTGAAACGGAGCTCGCCGACGGGGAAATCCTTGAAGATCAGCCCGCCGTTTCTGTCGTCGATCTTCACCTTCACCTGCTTTTTCAGCATATTCACGGAAACAACCGAGCCCTTGCCGTCGGGCGTGCCCACTTCCGAGCCGACTTTCGGCATCTGTTTGTAAGCCTCCGCATAGTAGTCGCTTTCATAGCTCAGACAGCACATCAGCCGGCCGCATAGGCCGCTGATTTTACCCGGATTGAGCGAAAGACCCTGCGTTTTCGCCATTTTGATGGTGACCCGCTTGAATTCGGGCATATTCCCCGCACAACAGCACACGCGGCCGCACGGCGCAATGCCGCCGAGGTATTTCGTCTCATCCCTGGTACCCACCTGCCGCAGTTCGATGCGGAGATGGAAGGTGGAGGCAAGGTCTTTCACCAGTTCCCGGAAATCTACCCGGCCGGGAGAAGTGAAGTAAAAGACCACTTTGCTGCCGTCGAAGGTATATTCGCAGTCGATGAGTTTCATGTCCAGCCCGTGGGCGGCGATTTTCTCTTTGCAGATCTGCATTGCCCGCGGGCGTTTTGCCTCGCAGGCTTCATAAAATTCCTTGTCCCGCGCGTTTGCGATGCGGATGACCGGGCGCAGAGGCGGCACGATTTCCGAATCCTCCGCTTCCTTTTCCGGATAAGCCACCCAGACGTATTCCAGCCCCTTTGCCGTCTCCACGATGACGGGCATATTGCGCTCGTACACGTCGCCCGGGCGCGGGGAAAAATAATACAGTTTTCCCCCGTTTTTGAATTTGACAGCCACTACTTTTTTCATAAATCCGATCTGCGCCCTTTCGGGACGCAAAAGCTCCTTTTTTGATATTTCCGCCCCTTTTCACGGGGGCAGGGGATTGACGACCGCAAAAATTTTACGGTCCGGCCGCAGTTTACGGCCTGGCCGCGAATTGCGGCCGAAAGAACAGGGGCAGGGTTTTGATCATCGGTTGTTGGACGCGAAAATCTTTGCCATGCACAATTCGAGGCACTGCGGGAAAACGGCGTTGAAACGGATCTGTTTTTCCGCTTCGGTCAGCGCTTCCTGCGCGCAGAGAAGGGCGCGGAGAAGGTAGGATTCGCTGATTTTTTGCAGCCGCTCGGTTTCCGAACGGAGGGTGAGATATTTTTCCGCGCGGTTTTTGCCGTTGCGGGAGGATTTGTCCACCCCGTTGATGCGGGAAGTTTTCAGAATGAGCGCGTCGCGGAAAATCAGCCTCAGCAGGGTAAGCAGTTCGCGCTTGTATCTGGTTTCGCCGGCGCGGCGGACAAGGGCGGGCAGGCGAAAGGGATCGGTTTCCGCCAGTTCGAACGCCGTCGAAAGAAGTTCGCGGTAATATCCCCCTTCCAGGATATTCTGCGCCGTTCCCACCGATCCGCCCGAAGCGGCGGCGCAAAGCGCCGTGTCCGCCGTGCCGGGATAGAGCCGTTTCAAGCAGTCGGCCACTTCCCTGGTCGAAAAAGGCGGGATTTCCAGCTTTTCCGTCCGGGAAAGGATGGTCGGCAGGACGGGGAAAGTCACCGTCGCGCCCAAGAGCAGGCGCACGCCTGCAGGCGGTTCTTCGAGAAGTTTGAGAAGTTTGTTCTGCGCCTGGACGGTCGATTCCGCAAAATCGGAAATCACGAACAGTTTGGTGTCGCTTTCCACCGGTTTGAGCGCGCTTTCCTCTCGCACTCTTTCGGCGTCCTCCACGGAAAATTTTTGTCCCGGCCCGGGCAGGAACACGCAGTCTGCAAACGATTCTTCGTCGATGAGCGCGCCGATCCGGTCCGCGGGGTTGATTGCCTGCCCGTTTCGGGCGGCTTCCGCCCCGCCCGCTTCCGGTCCGGAAGCGGGAAGAAAAAAGAGTTTGGCAAATTCTTTCAGCGCAGCTCTCAGATTTCTGGCGTCGTCAAACACCAGGAGATACGCGTGGCTGAGCCGATTTTCCGCCCGTTCCGCTTTCAGCAGCGCATAGGCGCGGGTCGTTTGCAGGAGTTGGCGCATGGGTCACCTCTTTCGGCAACGGAGAACGGACTTATCCGGGGCGGCGCGTCGCCGGAACGGCCGGTCTTCTGATCGCCGTATGGCGGCAGGCCGGATTCCGGGAAAGCCCGAAAAACTCGAAATGCGAAGAGTTTCCGAAAAATTCCGTTCTTTGTATGTTTATACCGAAAATGCCGATTTTCGATACTATTATATCATAAATAATCAAAAACCGCAAGCGTTGAACGGAAATTTCGCAAAAGTCGGTTTTGGAAAGCTGCGGAAAAATCCGGCAGGAATCGGGCAAACGTCCCGAAATCAGAGACAATTTTTCTTGCGCAGAGCGGATACGATTTCCTGAAAAATCCCTTCGGGGGTATTGCGTCCGTCCACGGAGAGAATCCGGTCGGGAAATTCCGCCGCGAGTTTTTTATAAGCGGCATAAACGCGGCGATGAAAATCCAGGCCGGCCTGTTCCAGCCGGTCGGACGGATCGGCGCCGTGTTTTCTGCGGAAAGCCTCTTCGGGCGGCAGATCGATGAAAACGGTTGCGTCGGGCAGATAATTTCCGAGCGCGGCGGCGTTGATCTGCCGGACGAATGTTTCGGGCAATCCCCTGCCGCCGGCCTGATAAGCGACGGAAGAATCGACATAGCGGTCGCAGATGACGAGTTGTCCGGCCCGGAGAGCGGGTTCCACGCGGTCGTGGAGATGCTGGACGCGCGCGGCGGCATAGAGAAGCGCTTCGCACTCGTCGGTCATTTCCGAATTTTTGCCGTCGAGGAGGAGATTGCGGATGGCTTCGGAAATTTTTCCTCCGCCCGGTTCGCGGGTAAAGATATGCGGAATTTTTTCGCTTGTGAGGTACTGGTCGAAGAGTGCGAGCTGAGTGCTTTTTCCGCAGCCGTCGCAGCCCTCGAAAGTGATAAATTTTCCGCGTTTTTCGTGTTTACAATCGATCATATAAAAATCCTTCCGGATAAAAATCCGTATCCTGTTCCGGGTGTTGTACCCGAGTCCCGAATAGGGGTCGTTGCCTGAAGCTGTCGGGGATTTTTGCCGAAGGCGAAACCCGAACCCAAAAAGCAAGCCGGAACGGCTTGCGCCAACCCGGATCAAGGGACGATGTCCCTTGCGGGTGCAGGGCGGAGCCCGCGAAGTCTTGCCGTAAGGCACACGCCGTCAGGCGCCCCCGAACTCCTAAAAGCAAAACGTCAGTTTTGCGCTTTTTATTGCCGTAAGGCAATCCCCGCCGACAGGCGAAAGCTGTCTCCCGCATAAGCAAACCGGAACGGCTTGCGCCATACCTCTGTCAGACGGTCGTTGACTCGCTTTCCCGGATCTCGCCGCAATCTTGCCGCCGTTCCCCGCCCCCCGACGGTTCAACCGGTCCGAAAACGCCTGGTTTTTCAAAATTCGGGGGGGCAGGGAAGAGACGAGCGCTTTTCTGAACAGAGCCTTTCTCGTGCCTTTTTTCGGAGAAAAATGTGTTTTTGTGTGGGGCAGGTATGCGTCCATCGAAAAAAATCCGGACAGAATCATTCCTTTTCGCCGGAAGAAAGGGCAAAGACCGCAACGGTTTTTCCCTCTTCCAGTCCGAAGGCGTTCGGGGACTCTTTCAGCAATCGGGCGGCTTCTTCCGTCACGCGTTCCCCCGCAAAAATCAACGGCGTGCAGGGCGGAAACAGCCCGCACGTCCGCGCGGCAATCCGCCCCACAGCCTCTTCCGGCGGCAGAAATTCGACGGAGAGCTGTTCCTTATCAGGCGCTTTGCAAGTATCTCCGCACGTCCCTCCGCGAAGGTCGGCTCGGTCCGATCGTCGGGGGCGGGCGGTCAATCCGGGGTCGGAAGGCACGCAGTTTTCGCGCTCGCCCGGCAGTCTGTTTTCCGGAACAACCCGATCGTCGGGGGCGGATACGGGGACGCCCGAAAGGCCGCAATCGGCAAAAGCGGGGACGGTCAAATCCCCCGAAACCTGAGTTTCCGTTCCTCTTCCGGCTGTCCTGACGGTCGGGGGGGCGGGTTTGCTCGGAGTTTCCGGAGTTTCCTCTCTGTCCGGATTGCCCGAAAGAGAGACCTTTTTCCCGGTCGGCTGGTCAGGGCTTCCGGCGTTCGCGGAGAAGGGCCGGGCGGGGTCCGAAACGGCAGACGAGGGTTCGGAAAACCGGCGCGCGTAATCGGGCGCCGGGTCAGATTTCCGGTCGGAACTTCCGAGCGGCTCCGGCGGGGGCAGAACGGAAAACAGCGCGACAAGTTCTCTTTCGAGCCGAAAAAAATCCCGTTTCCGGGTGGCGGGAGAAAGGTAGAACATCAGCACGTTGCCGTCGCAGAATTCCGCGTAAATCCCCTTTGTTTCCAGTTGCTTCTGTACCCGGAATGCCGCGGGGCCCAGGCGCACGCAAAGTTTTGTCCAGTCTCCGCCCGGCCAGAGCCGGTTTTCCCAGGCCGCCGTGAAACGGAACACTTCGTTTTCGAGGGCTTGGTTGCGCGGAAATCGGACGGCGTATTCCACGGACGCGAGAATGGGATAGGAAGGGCTGGTCGTGCGGAAAATGTCCGCGCTTTCTTTCAGCCGCCGGGAAAGCTCGGGCGTGTGCGCGGAAACGACGGCTCCCTGCGTGAGCGCGGGCAGACTTTTATGCACGCCGTCCACCCAGAGATCGGCGTAAGTGCCCGCATAGATTTCGCGCCGGAAATGCAGGTGTCCCCCGTGCGCCCCGTCTGCGAGGAGCAATTTGCCTTCCCGGTCGCAAAGTTTCCGTGCAAAGGCCAGGTCGGCGAGATTGCCGTAGTAGTCGGGCGTGACGAGCAACAGCGCGTCAGCCGCCTTGATTTTTTCGCTCATCTCTTCCCTGGTAGGCTGTAACGGGATTTTGGAGAGAGTCGGAACTTCGAGGAGCACCGGGGTGATCCCCAGAATCCGGCAGCCGTTGTAAACGCTTTTATGCGCGTTTTTCGGGAAGGCGAGCGAACGGACAGAGGCGGCGTGCAGCATGGACAAGACCCCCGACGTGCTGCCGTCGGTGAGAAAAAAACTGCGGTCGGCGCCCAGAATTTCCGCGCAATCCCGCTCCGCCTGCGCGATGACCCCCTGCGGACAGGAGAGATTGTCCGAATAGGAAAGCTCGGTGATGTCCCAGGCGCCCGATTTATGCCCCGGCGTATGAAAGGAAAGGTGGCGCTCCTTCGCGTGCGCCGCCAGCATTCCGTAAATATGACACTGTTTCAGCGTTTTTTTATCGGGATGAAAACGGCGCATAAAGGCTTCTCCGAATGTTATAAAAAACAAAAAAAATTGTATAAAATAAACAAAAAAAATAAGAGCCAAAAACCGGGAGCCGCGAACCGCAAGCCGAAAACTGCAAACCAAGGACTGAATCCCTTAACCGCGGAAAATCGGAGGGCAGGGAAAGCCGGAAACGCTCCGAAAAGACGAAAAAAGCCACCGCAAGGTGGCAGATTCCGTCAGTTTTCCTGTAAAGCCGAACAATGAGTTTCGATGAGGTAATTGACGAAGGACAGCCCCTCGAAACGAGCGTACTGATATTTGTCCTCTGCCACGTTGAGAAGCACCAGGCAGATGTCGTCGGCGGCGGAAACCCGGACTTCTCCCGATTCTCCCTCCACCGTTTTGGAGTAGAACACGTCGTTTTTCAGATCGGACATCCGCTCGTCGGGACAGAGGTTGATGCTGTAGTAGCCCGTCTTTTCCACCGGATTGCCGTTTGCGTCCTGAAAATACAGCGTCGTTTGCTGCAATTCCACATATCCCGCGTCGAGGTAGCCGAGGAAGGAAATGAGCGCGGTGCGCTGTTTTTCCAGGCGCTCCTTTTCCTGCTGAAAGCCCTCCCGCTTTTCCTCAGAGGTCTTGAACCGTTTGTCGTTGAGCTTTTTGATGCGGGCCAGGAAATCCGATTCGATCTTCTGTTCGTCCGCTTCGCCCTTGGTATAGTCGCCGTAATAATAGGTGTTCAGATACGCCGCCATATCGTCGAAATAGCCGCCTTCCCCGAGGTCCTCTGCGGTGTTGAAGTAGCTGTACAGGAACTGTTCGAGGTAAGTGGGGTGGAAGGTGGTGCCGTCGGGACGGGAATATTCCGTCTCGACACCCAGATCGACGTTGGCCGCAAACAGCGCGTCGCCTTCGCCCGTCGAGACCCGCGTCTGCACCAGCGTTTCGCTGTATTCGTTGCCCGTCGTCACGTCGGTCGGCGTGATTTCCAGCACGTCATAGGAAAAAACGCCGTTCGATTTCAGCAAATTTTCATAAGAATTGAATCTCGATGTCACCGACGTGCCCGTGTAATTGAAAATCGTGAAATTCTGCGCCTGCGTGACCCGCGTGGCCGTCATCGTGAACAAAAGGCTCCATACGAGAATCGCCGCTGCCGCCGTGAGCAGGATTTTGATCCAGTCGTAGGACAAGAGAATATTCAGGCGTTTTTTGGTGATCTTTGCGTCCATGGTACTCCTCGGTACTCTCGGTACCTCTTGATTGCCGTCTGTGCCTCGGCTATTGATCTTCGGGGTTAACGTTGTCGCAACGTGTGCGGTCGCCGGTGCGGTTGCGTCTCCCGCTCCGCCGCGTTCCCGCGGGGCGGACAACCTGTCCGCCGGAATCTGTCAAAAAAGCGGTTTGAACTCAAAACGGAGGGGGCAGGGGAGAGACGAACGGTAAAAAACCGGCAAAAAGATCGGATGAACGCAATCTTTTTGCGGCCCCGGAAGAACCGGGAAATCCGGCGGTCCGGGAAATTCGCCGAACTGTCAATCCGTCAGACCGCGAAACCGTCAAACTTTCAAAAGGCCTGACGGGCGGTTATTTTTTGGGCTTCATCGTGGGGAAGAGGATGACGTCGCGGATGGTGGCGCTGTCGGTGAGGAGCATGACGAATCGGTCCAGCCCCAGGCCGAGCCCGCCCGTGGGCGGAAGGCCGTATTCCAGCGCGTTGAGGAAGTCCTCGTCCACCTGCGCGTCCGGGTTCCCCGCCGCGTGTTTTGCCTCCACCTGGCGGACAAAACGCTGTCTCTGGTCGATGGGGTCGTTGAGTTCGGAGAAGGCGTTGCCGTATTCGTGGCCGCAGATGAAGTATTCAAACCGTTCGGTGAACGCGGGGTCGGACGCCTTGCGCTTGGCGAGCGGGGAATTTTCGACGGGATAGTCGTAGATGACGGTGGGCTGAATGAGCTTGTCCTCGACGAAGGCGTCGAAGAAATCGATGAGGACGTGGCCCTTGGTGGAGCTTTCGCCGTGAGAGAGCTCGACGCCTTTGGCTTTTGCCGCGGCGCGGGCCTCTTCGTCCGTCGACCAGTCCGCATAGCGGACGCCCGCGTATTTTTCCACCGCTTCCGCCATGGTCATGCGCGTCCAGTCCCCCATGTGAATGAGGGTGCCCTGATAGGTGATGTCGGTCGTGCCCAGGACGTTTTTCGTCACCGTCTTATACAGGTCTTCGATGAGGTCCATCATGCCGACGTAATCGGTGTAGGCCTGGTACATTTCGATGGAAGTGAATTCGGGGTTATGGAAAGCGTCCATGCCCTCGTTGCGGAAAATCCGCCCCACTTCGTACACCCGGTCCATGCCCCCGACGATCAGGCGTTTGAGGTAGAGCTCCGTCTCGATGCGCATGTACATATCGATGTCCAGCGCGTTGTGATGGGTTTTGAACGGCCGGGCGTCCGCGCCGATTTCCAGCGTCAGCAATACGGGCGTGTCCACTTCGAGATAGCCGCGCGAATCGAGATAAGCGCGGATTTCTTTGAGAATTCCGGAACGGGTGACGAAGGTCTTTTTCACGTCCTCGTTCATGATCAGATCGAGGTGGCGGAGCCGGTATTTGAGGTCCTGGTTCTGCAGTCCGTTGTATTTTTCGGGCAGGGGCAGCAGGGCCTTGGAAAGCATGATGAGCTCGGTGACGTGTACGGTGATTTCGCCCGTCTGGGTCTTGAAGACGAAGCCTTTGAATCCGACGATATCGCCGATGTCGTAGTCCTTTTTATAGGAGAGATAGTTCTCGTCGCCGATGTCCTGGCGGGTGACGTAGATCTGGATGGAACCGCTTTTGTCCGCAATGTGCGAGAAAGAGGCTTTGCCCATGATCCGGCGGGACATCATGCGCCCCGCCATCGACACCGTCTTGCCTTCGTAAGCGGCAAAATTCACTTTGATCGATTGGGAATCGGCGTTCACTTCGTATTTTACCTGTTCGTAGGGGTTTTTCCCCTCTGCGCACAGCTTTGCCAGCTTCTCCCGCCGGATCCGGGCCTGTTCGATCAGGTCCTCCGCTCCGTCGTTCGCGGGGGCGGGCGTCGCGTTCGTGTTCTTTTCTTCCATAATCAGTCCTCAATCAGTGGTCTATAGGTATTTGCGCCTTCGGAAATTGCGGTTTTGCCGCTCTGCGATCGCGCCGGGTTTTCCGGAAACGCTTTCCGGAGAAGCCTTCGCCCGAATGCCCGGAAAGCCCGAAAATATACAAATATATAAATATTCAAATATGCAAATTTCCCGCGGAGCTGCGAGGTTTGTCGGCGGGGCGCCCGGCCGGGCGCCCCGCAAACCCTTTTCAGGCGATGTTGGTGATGCGCAGCGTGTACGCTCCGTCGGGAGCGGCGATAAGCACTTCGTCGCCGACTTTGTGTTTCAGCAGCGCGGCGCCTACCGGGGATTCGTTGGAGATTTTATTCTCCATCGCGTTGGATTCGGTCGTACCCGTGATTTCGTAAGTTTCCGATTCTTCCAGATCGGGATCGAACACGGTCACGCGGGAACCGATGTGCACAAAAGAAGTGTCGTCGTTTTCTTCGATGATCTTCGCGTTCTTGATCTTGTAATCGAGCTCGACGATTTCCCCCTCGTTGGCGGACTGCTCGTTGCGCGCCGCGTCGTATTCCGCGTTTTCCGAAAGATCGCCGTGACTGCGCGCTTCTGCAATGCGCTCGATAATTTCCTGCCGTTTGGTGGTCTGCAGATATTTCAGCCGCTCCACCGCCTCATCATAACCCTTTTGTGTCATGAAAAACTGATCCGCCATAATAATCAATACCTCCCTTTGCGGTCGTCCGTCGGGTAGGAAGGAGTTTTGCGTGGTTCTTCTTTCGCAATCTGACTATTTTCGTACACGAAAAAACCGTTCACTCCGCGAACGTTAAAAATCAACCGTGACTTCCCGATTGTTTCCGGAAGCCACGGCTTTTTTGTTCAGTTGTATCTATTATACAGCATTTTTTCTCGTTTGTCAATGAAATATCCGCCTTCGCGGCAAAAAACTCCCGGAATCTTTCCGTGAGTTCGCAAAGCGGGCGGTCCGGGAGACCATGTGACCTGTTCGGGGTGTGTATCCCGTGTGGCGTGTGCGGGTTTCGTGGCCCGTGCGGCCCGCGTGGCTTGTATGGTCCGCAGGGTCTGTACGGGCCCTGTGATCTTCTGCCCCGTATGCCTGCACATCCTCCTCCCCCCCTCCCCTCCCTCTCTCTCCGAAAAAATTTTGCGGACGATTGCTTTCCGGTGGGGGACGTTTTTTGCACTTTGCTTTTTGGAACTTTTTCCTTTTCGCCTTTCCGGTTGCCTTCCCCGCCTCTGTTTGACCGTCCGGCTCCGATTTTTGCGAGCCGGCTCCGGCTTTTTTGATCTTGAATGGCAGACCGACTTGAGTCGTACGGTTTTATAAAAATTTCTTATAAAACGTAACAAAATACAAACAAGTCAAAAGGAAATAAAAGATAAGAAAAATTTATAAAAAATAAAGCAATCCGAAAGGCGGAGGGCGGCACGGACAGACGGTCTGCGGGGGGTGGATAAAAACAGAAAAGGAGCCGGCGAAAAGAAAAAACACCCGCGTAAAGCGGGTGCGGAAAGGCGGGGTCGGGTGTTACAGAATGATGTTTTCGAGAAAAAGTTGATCGTAATCGAATTCTTCCACAAAATCGCGGCGGATAAAGCGGACGTGATTGAATTTTGCAAAATTGAAGATGTGCGTTTTGAGCAGAACGGGGGTCGGAATATCCAGCGCCTGACAGATTTCGGTGAGATAGTCGAAAAAGTGCGAATAGGTCAGCCGCTCCTCCTTTTCGTAGACGAATTGTTTGCGGATTTTTCCGTCCGTGATGAGTTTTGCCCAGATTTTCATGCGCCTTGCTCCTTCCGTCCTCTGCGGGCGAGGGAAATTTCTCTTCTCTATTATACCGAAAACGAAAGGAAAAGTAAACCAAAAAAACGGGGAAAGGGCGCACTCCCCGAAGCTCTTTTTTCGGGAGGGCGAGTGCCGGCGGGCCGGAGAGAGCGGAAAGCGGCCGGGCAGGCGCGGCAACGCAGAGAAAGCGATCGGGCACGGGGGAAACGAAGAGGTGCGGAAAGCCGGGGAGGGAAACAACGCTCGGAGAGAGGGGCGGTGTGAGAAGAGAAGGGAAACGGGCCGGTGCGGAAGGGCGGAGAGTGTGAAAAAGCACCGGAGAGAGTTCGGACGGGCGTAAAAACAGAGAGACGGGGAGATCGGGAAATGGAGGCGGGCGGAGGGGGGAATGGGGAAAATCCGGATTTTTCAGAGGATTAAACCGGCGGGCGAGGACGGATTTGCCGGGGGATTGGTTCGGGGCGGCGCGGGATCGGGAGAGAAAGGGAAATCGGGGGCCCGAAAAAGGACCGGAAAAGGATGAAAAAAGATAAAAAAGGGAGTGAAAGGGTACGAAAAAGGACGGGAAAAACAAACAGCGCCCTGCGGCCGGGACGCTGTTTCGTCCGGCCGCAGGGCGCGTAGGTTTCCGATCGGTTTATTTATTGAACATGATTTTTTCGCTGTCAAACATCTTTGCAAGCAGGAAAGCAAGCCCTACGGCTGCGACGACGTTGATGACGACGGTGATGAGCACGGCGACGGGCGAGGCCGCAAACGAGAATACGCCGTTCATGGCGCGCGCGCTGTTGTACAGGGGGATCAGATACCAAAGGTACGAGCCGGTGCTTCCGGAAGAGAACATCGTGCTCACGCCGAGCAGCATGACGAGGATCATGAGGGGGCCGATCATCGCGGTGGCCTCTTTGACGCTCTTTGCGAAAGCGGAGACGACGGATACCAGGGCTACGATGACGAGCACGGAGGAAAGCACGATGCCGAGCAGCATGGCGTAATCTCCGATCGTGTACACGGCGGCGCTGAGCGAGCCGGCCGCGCCCATGAGCTTGGGCAGGGACAGAATGATGCCGAGGAAACTGCAAAGTCCGCTCAGCAGGGACAGCGTGCTCAAAGCGATGATTTTGCCGGCTGCGATATGGCTGCGCCTGACGGGCGTGACCAGCATGGTGGCCAGCGTGCCCCGCTCCTTTTCGCCCGCGATCGATTCGGGTGCGACCGCCATACACCCCGAGAACAGGAACATAAGCACCAGCATGGGTGCGATCATCGAGAAAATCATGCCCGTCATGTCCTTCTCCGAGGCGAGGTCCTGAACGTCGGAGAGGAAGTAAGGGGTCACCTGTTGCTGAAAGACGGACAATACGCCTGCGAACAGCGTGTAGGCCTGCGTGCCTTCCGTGCGGACGGTGTTGTAGTAAACGTTGACGCGGGGCAATTCGGTCGAAGTGCCGGCGAGCACCGCGTTGTAGTCCTCTTCAAAATTTTCGGGAAAGACGACCAGAAGATCCTCTTCCTGATCGGCAACCGCCTGGCGGTGTTCGTCCGCCTCGTCGGCGGAAATCTCATGTAACTGCATTTTTTCCAGGCTCTCAAAAGGCGTTTTGAAGGCGTCGGGCATATTTACCGTATACACCTGACAGACGTAATTTTCGTCCGTGCCGCCGACATTGGAAAGGATTCCGTCCCCGAGGAAGGAATAGATGAAATAGATGAGAACGCCGGGCAGAATCAGCGAGAGAACCAGCCGTTTGTCCCGGAAAAAGCGGGAAAATTCCTTTTTGATGACCGTCAGGATGTTCTTCATAAAATTTCCCCTCCCTTGGCGGCGGCATAGATGTCGAAAAACACGTTTTCCAGATTCTTTTCCCGCGTGAGCGCGGCAACCGAGTCCTCTGCCGCCATTTTTCCGTCGATGATCACGCCCACCCGATCACAGATTTTCTCCACGAGCGAGAAAATGTGCGTCGATAAAAGAATGGTTTTGCCCCGCGCTTTGAGTTCCAGCAGGAAATCGGTCACCGATTTGGCGGTGAGTACGTCCAGGCCGTTGGTCGGTTCGTCAAAAATGATGAATTCCGGGTCGTGCACCAGGGAAATGGCGATGGACGTCTTTTGCTTCATACCCGTGGACAGGTCGGAGATCTTCGTCTCCGCAAATTTGTCGATCCCGAACCGGGAAAAGAGCATTTTTTTTCGTTCGTCTCTTACCTGGGTGGGGATATTCTGCAATTCGCTGAAAAAGTCAAAGGTATAACTGGGGGTGAAAAACTCGTCGGGTTTGAGTTCGCTGGTTAAAAATCCGATTTTGGAACGCACTTTTTCGGGCTGGCGGACAATGGAAAACCCGTCGATGACCGCGTCTCCGGAATCCGGCTTGATGAGGGTGGCCAGCATTCGCAAAGTAGTGGTTTTGCCGGCGCCGTTCGGCCCCAGAAGCCCGTAAATTTCCCCGCGCTTTGCCGAAAAGGACAAGCCGTCCACCGCGATTTTTTCCCGGAGAGGGGTCTTTTCGATCTTCCGCTGCTTTGCCGACAGGCGGAATGTCTTTCTGAGGCTGACGGCCGTCAGTACGTTTTCCCCTTCCGGCTGAGTCCCTTCGGACGATTCCGGGACGGGAGTCTCCAAAGACGGGCCTTTCGGTTCATCTGCAGACGTCCCTGAAGAAAAGAATTGTTTTTCCATAAATTCTCCTTATAGAAAGGTTGTAAAGCGTTGAAATTCGCAAAGAATAAAACTATAAGAATTTATTATTCTTTTATGATCGCTTTAACCGATAATATTCTATCATAAGCGGAATGTGCCGTCAAGCGTCTGCATGTAAAAAAATTTTTACAAAAAGTGCGGCGAGGAGGGGCGGAAAACGGGCGCGGGGGGGAGCCGGGTTGGGCGGACGGGGGAAGAGGGCGAAAAAAACGGGACGAAGGGCGGGGCAAAGCGCCCGGCAAAGAAATAAGAGTGAAAAAATATACGGCGGTCATAATCGGCGAAGGCGGTCCATACAATAAGAAAAAGGAGAAAAGGACAAAGGCGGGGGCGTTTGATAAAAAAAGACAAAATTCTCCCCGACCCCCTATTTTCCGACCTTCCGAATTTGTTAGCATTGAGGTATCGAATGAAAATAATCTGTTTTAAGGCAAAAAGGTTTCTGTCCGGGATCGGACTGCTCGCTCTCGCCGTGGCGGTGCTGTTCGTGATGCGGGAAGTGGGGATGTACGCGGTGCATGCGATTTCCACAGCCCGTTCGCTGCCCATCTATTCGGTGGAACGCGAGGAAAAGCGGATCGCGATTTCCTTCGACTGTGCCTGGGGCACCGAATACACCGACGCGCTTTTAAGGGAAATGGAGCGCAGCGGCGTAAGGTGTACTTTTTTTATGGTGCAGTTCTGGACGGAAAAATACCCCGAGTATGTGAAAAAGATCGACGAAGCGGGGCATGAAATCGGGACGCACAGCAAGACGCATTCCTATATGAGCCGCCAGAGCGAAAGCGAGATCCGCGAGGAGCTGGTCTCTTCGTCCGAAGCGATCGAAAAAGTGACGGGGAAAAAGGTGGAGCTGTTCCGGCCGCCGTACGGGGATTATGACAATCTGCTCATCGACACTTCCAACGCGTTGGGGTTGTATCCCATTCAGTGGGACGTCGATTCGCTGGACTGGAAAAATCTCTCGGCAACCGACATCGCCATGCGGGTGATCAACGGCGTGAAACCCGGTTCGATCATTCTCTGTCACAACAACGGGTTGCATACGGCGGAGGCGCTGCCGCTGATTTTCTCCACTCTTCAGAACCGCGGGTACGAATTTGTTCCGATCGGCGAGCTGATTTATCGGGAAAACTATACGATCGATTCGACGGGTCGGCAAAAGCCTGCGGCGGCGTAAAAGAGCGTCCTCCGCAGAGGGCCGCAAAACTGCGCACAGCCGCGCACGGTTTTGCGGGAAGCAAAAACGCAAACATACGGGGCGGGGAATACAACCCGCGTGACAACGCGCCGACGGCGAAAAAGGCGCAGAGAAAGGCCGGGAAACAGAGCGGGCGCCATCGGCGCGGAAGGAAATACGGGCAAACCGGCCCGGACGGAAAAAAGATTCGATACGCATGCAAAGAAAAACGAAACCGGAGGTTTTTATGAATTACGCAACTGAAAAAAACAACAAGGTTTACATCATGGGCGAAATCGTGAGCGACGCGGTGTTTTCGCATGAAGTGTACGGCGAAGGGTTTTACGAATTTTTCGTGCGCGTCATGCGCCTTTCGGGTCAGGCGGACATCCTGCCCGTCACCGTGTCCGAACGGCTGATCGAAAGCTCGGCGCTGAGCCGCGGTTCCACCGTCTGCGCGCTGGGGCAGTTCCGGAGCTATAACAAGCTGGAAAACGGAAAATCCCGGCTGATGCTGACGGTGTTCGTGCGGGAGCTCCTCGAAGAGATTCCCGGCAAAAATCCCAACAGTATCCTCCTGAGCGGCTACATCTGCAAGCCGCCCGTCTACCGCACCACCCCCTTCAACCGGGAAATTGCGGATATCCTGATCGCCGTCAACCGGGCGTACAACAAGTCCGACTACATTCCCTGCATCGCCTGGGGACGGAACGCGCGGTTTGTCAGAAATCTCTCCGTCGGGGACAAAGTGGCGGTCTCCGGCCGCATTCAGAGCCGCGAATACCAGAAACGCCTGTCGGAAACGGAAGTGAAGACGATGACGGCCTATGAAGTGTCCGTTTCCAAACTTGCCGCGTTTGACAACGCGGAGGATTTCGACATCGACAGCGAATTCGATCTCTACACTCTGCGCGAGGGCGACGCCCATGCGCATATGTCCGACAGCATCGTCTGAGTTTTTCGGCCTTGCGGCGCCCGAATTTCCGGGCGCCGCAATTGTAATGCTGCGGTTTCGGGCGGAAAAATCGCCCCCCGGAGGGAAGCCGGGAAAAGGCGAGGGAGAAGAGGAGGGGCGCGGCGAGGAGTTGCGGGAGAGGAGAAGAGAGAGGGGAAGAGAGGAAAGAAGAGAAAAGGGGAAGAAGGGCGGAGGATTCGGGGGAGAAAAAGAGGCAAGATTTTGCCCGGGCGCAAAAAAATTGCGCCCGGACAAATTTTTTTGCTTGACAAGCGCGTGAAAAAAGTGATATGATATTGAAAATAAAAAGTAAATACGCGGACGGAGCCACTCTGCCGCGGTCGGGCACCTCCTATTCAGAACAGTACCTCAGAACGCCGGAAAATTTCTTTTCCGCCCTTCGGGACGGGTTCAGGAGGTTTTTTTTCGGGCTTTTTCGGCTTTCGGCTCCCTTTTCGGATCGGGCAAAGGGTCCTTTTTCCGACAATTTTTCCTTTCTGCCGGAAACGGGGGAAACTTAAAACGGACGGGGCAGGGTTGCGACGAAACAGCCGAAATGCCCAAAAGAGCGGAGCGGGATTGCGGCGAAACGGCAGGGACGCCCAAACGGACGGGGCAGGGCTGAGACGAGGCGAACGGAACGCCGGACGCGCCGGACAGGGGTGCGATGAATCGGCCGCCCAAAAGGATTTTTTCGGGCGGGGACGTGCGGAAACGGGCCGAAACGGCAAAGCGCCGTCCGGGGCGAACTGCCGGGAACGGCGAAGCGACCGGAAAACTCGGAAAAAACCGAAAAACCCGGAAAAATCCGCGCCCGGGGAATTGCGGACAGGCAGGCGGGGCAAGCGGAAAACGCGGCGCAAAAAGCGCAAAAAGAGCAGAAAGCATAACAGTGCAAAAAGGCGCAAAATGCAGACGCAATCAGGCAAAAAACGCAGGGGAAGGCCCTGCGGGGCAAGACAATAAACTCATGAAAAACTTTACAAAAGGAGAGGCAAGATTTTTATGGAACTTGTGTACAAAGTGAAGGACAGACCGCCTTTCGGGAAGCTCATCGTGGCGGCGTTGCAGCAGCTCCTCGCCATTCTGGCGGCGACGATTGCGGTGCCTGCGGCGATCGGACACGGGATGTCGGCTTCCGCCGCGCTGTTCGGTGCCGGCGCGGGAACGCTGGTGTATCTGCTGTTTACCCGGTTCAGAAGCCCGGTGTTCCTCGGGTCTTCGTTTGCGTTTCTCGGCTCGATGGCCGCGGCGTTTGCGGGCGGCGTTTCCATGTCGCTGGGGTATCTGGGACTCATTCTCGGCGCGCTGTTCGCGGGGCTCGTGTATGTCGTGATTGCGATCGTGGTGAAATTCGCGGGCGTAAAATGGATTGACAAACTCATGCCCGCGGTCGTCATCGGGCCCACGGTGGCCATCATCGGTCTTTCCCTTTCCGGCAACGCCATCGGCGATCTGATGAAGGGCAACGTCCTCGACGAGGCGGGCGCGATGGCGGCTTCCCCTTATGCCGCGCTTATCTGCGGGCTGGTGACGCTGGCCGTGACGATCGTCTGCTCGGTGTACGGCAAAAGACGCTGAAACTCTTCCCCTTCATCATCGGGATTGTGGCGGGGTATGCGCTGGCGGCGATCCTCACCGGAATCGGCACCGCGGCGGATGCGGACGCGTTGAAAATTATCGATTTCTCCAAGTTCAAGGATATGCAGTGGCTGCCTGAATTCACCTTTATTCAGGCCTTCAAAGGGGATTACGGCGACGGCGTCGGCGCGTATATCGGCACGATTGCCGTGGCGTATGTGCCCGTTGCGTTCGTCGTGTTTGCGGAACACATCGCCGACCATAAGAATCTGTCTTCGATCATCGGTTCCGATCTCCTGCGCGATCCCGGCCTGTCCAACACTCTGCTGGGCGACGGCGTCGGCTCGATGGTGGGCGCGTTCTTCGGCGGCTGCCCCAACACCACTTACGGCGAATCGGTGGGCTGCATCGCGATCACCGGCAACGCTTCCGTGGTGACCATTCTCACGACGGCGATCATCGCGATGGTCATTTCCTTCTTCGGGCCCTTCGTCACCTTCCTCTCCACCATTCCCTCCTGCGTCATGGGCGGCGTGTGCGTGGCGCTGTACGGGTTCATCGCAGTGTCCGGTCTCAAAATGATCCAGAAGGTAGACCTGGGCGATAACAAGAACCTCTTTGTCGTCTCCGTCATCCTCATCGCCGGCGTCGGCGGCATGACCCTCAACTTCGGCAAAGTGACGATTACTTCCGTCGCCTGCGCGCTGATTCTCGGCATTCTCGTCAATCTGCTCTGCTCGATCGGCAAGGGCGGCAAAACCGATGCGGCCGCGGAAAGCGAAGTCTCTGCCCCGGAAGCCGCGGAACCCGTGAATCCCGTCGCGGAAGAAACGGAAGCGGCGGTTTCTCAGCAGGCGGAAACCGAAGAAAAATAAATCGCGGACGGATTGAAAAATCTGTTTGCAGTAAATCAGTTGCAGTATTTGAATGACGCCGGTTCTGTTCGGGCAAATGAACGGACGGTCGGTGCGCGGCGGCTCCCTTGCGGAGCCGCCGCGCCTGTTTTTTTCGGGGAAAGGAGCCGAAGAAAGAGGGGGCGGAAAAGAAGGTCGGGAAAAGGGCGGCGAAAAAGTCGGGAAAAAGTGAAGGTGAAAAGGCTGGACGATTGCAGTCGGGGCAGTTACAGACGGGGCAGTGGCGGACAGGTCGGGACGGGCAGGGGGCATAGGGGTGTTTCCGGAAAAAATTTTCGGAAACACCCTTGCCAAAAAGCCGGATTTCGGCTATAATAAAAAGAAAGCGACCGCCGGGAAGCGTGCCGGAGGGAGGAATTAAAATGGGCGTGAGCAAAACGGATTTCGTGCGGGGGCTGCAATGCCCGAAAATGCTCTGGCTGGACAGTCACCGGCCGGAATTGAAAATCATTCCCGAAGAAGTACAGCGGCGGCTGGACGCGGGAAACGAGTTCGGGGACGAGGCCATGGGGATTTTCGGGGAATACCGGGAGACGACCTGTTACCGGCCGGACGGCAGGCTTGATTTTGCGCAGATGATCGCCCGCACGCAGGAATGGCTGAAAGAGGGGATTCCCGTCGTCTGCGAAGCGGCTTTTTCTTACCGAGGCAACTACTGCGCGGCGGATATTCTGCGCAAAAACGGCGAAGTCTACGATCTGTACGAAGTGAAAAACGCGCCTGTGCCCCGCAGGGAATTTCTGCTCGATCTGGGTTTTCAGAGCTTTCTCATCGGGCAGCGCGGGGTGCTGCTCGGCCGGCGCTTTCTTATTCTGAACGGGGAAAAGAGTGCGGAAACCGCACAAGAAGGCGGCGGGGCCGGCGGGGACGAAGGCGGAAGTCTGTGCATTAAAAAGGATGAGGACGCCGAAAAGCTCGGGGACAGGGTTGAGGTGAACGGAAGAATTTACCGGATTGCGGACGAAACGGCGGCCGCGCGGCGGCTGGAAAAAACGGCCGGGAAAAATTTGTGGCGTCTTGCGAAGATCAAGGGCAAAGATGCGCCGGAGCCGGGCATTCTGCCGGGGGAACAGTGCGAGTCCCCCTATCGGTGCTGGTATTATGATTTTTGCCACGGCGAAGAGGGCGGCGGCAAAGCCTGAGCGCTTTATCTGCCCGGAATCAAGGGCGGAAAAACCGCGGAAAAGGGAATTTTTTCAGAAAAAGGAAAAAACCGCAAAAAACGGTGAGTAAAACGCGCGGCGGGATTGTTTAATAAATGTAAGGGCACCGGGAGACGCGGCGCGGTCCGCGGCAAAGCGGCAAAATGCGGCCGGATTCCGGGGAAAGGAGGTCGGCATGGAACGGGATGGCGGCGCGGACTGCTATCGGCGTTTTCTTCGGGGCGACAAGAGCGGATTGGAAGAATTGCTCGCCCTTTATAAACGCACGCTCGTTCTGTTCATCGACGGCTATGTGCGGGATTTTGCCCTGGCGGAAGACATCGGCGTGGACGTGTTTTTCGTGCTGTACCGGCGCAAAAAGCCGTTTGACGACACCCGCGGCGCGGCGTTTAAGACTTACCTTTTCAAAATCGCGCGGAATAAGGCGCTCAACGCGCTCAAACACCCGTCGCGACGGGTGCTTCCCCTGGACGAACGGCTTCGCGCGGAGTCGGACGCGGAAGGGGAACTTCTCAAAAAAGAGCGTGCGTGGGCAGTGCGCGAGGCGATGGAAAAGTTGCCGGGAGACTACCGCGAAATTCTGTACTTGCGCTACTTCGAGGAACTGCCTCCGGAGGAGATCGCCCGGGTGACCGGCCGGCGGAAAAAGCAGGTGTATAACTTGTTGGCAAGGGGCAGGGTTGCAATGAAAGAAATTCTGACGGCGGAGGACGCGGATGATGAAGGATGACGAAAAGTTCGCCGACGAAGTGTTTGAAAAGATTTCGGCATACGAGCGGAAAAAGAAAAAGCGCCGCCGCGTATTGGCGGGCGTTCTTTCGGGAGGCTTTGCCTGCACCTGTGTGTGCGTGCTGATTGCGCTTTTTGCGGCGACCTTGCTCCCGGGCGGCAAAAACGACGCAACGGAGGCGCCCGGCGGTGCGCCCGGAGACAATCTGGACGGGGAGATCGACGAGAATCCCGAGGAAGAGGAAAGCGGGAGTTTTTGGGAAATCGTGCCGGATTCCGAATGGGATTTTAAGTCGGATTCCGGATTCTGAATTCTGATTTTTCGCAGGCGCGCGGCCGGAGAGACCGGCGGAATTAACGAGGGAAAAGCCGTTGAGGCTCGGGCGTGCGCAGGTCAGAAGGGGAGGAACGGGCGGAAACTCCGGTAAAGGCGAGGGGCTGCACCGGGAAGGGGCAGGAGCCTGTCCTGCATTGCGCAACGAGCGCAAGGCGAAAAAAGAAAGAAGGGAGGGGAACCATGAAACAAACGGAAAAAGAAGAGATCCGCAAGGGGATCCGCAAAGGATTGGCGGTTTTATTTGCCGTGGCGATGAGCGTTTCCGTCGGGGCGTGCGGGGTGAACGCAAAGGATGGGGGCGGGGGCGCCCCGGGCGGCGACGAATGGTATGGAGAGGCGGCGGACGACGCGCTCGACGGAACCGGCGGAACCGGCGGAACCGGAGCGCCCGGCGAGGGCGAAGGAGAAGGGACGGAAAAACCCGTGCGGCCGGCGGCGGGCCAGATGACGGCCGGGGCCTGGGACGACAACGCGGAGTATTCCTTTTTCCTCTCCCTGTTTGAAAAAGCGGCGGACGAACCCGGGCAGTCCGGAATGGACGAAGGGGGCAGGGAAGAGAATACTGACGGGATTTTCCAGGCGTATAAGTCGGAGAACAAAGACGTCGCCTGGGGAATGTACCCGCTCGGCCGGGTGGAAGTGAGGGCGCAGACGGCGGACGGAACGCCCGCGGCGGGGGTTGTCGTCAAGCTTACGGGCGGCGGGAACGACGGGAGCCGGGAGACCCTCCGGGCCGTGACGGGAGCGAACGGGAAAGCGTACCTGTTCCCCGCTCCTTCGGTTACGGAATATACCCTTTCGGCGAAATACGGCGGGACCGACATTCCCATGACGGAGGAGGACGGCGTATTCACCGCCGTCGTCGCTCAGGCGCAGGCGTATACGGGGCTGGACCTCTGTTTCATGGTGGATACGACGGGATCGATGGCCGACGAGCTGTTGTATCTGCAATCGGAACTGGACGACGTGATCGGCCGCGTACAGGCGGAATTCCCGGAGGCGGACATTTCGCTGGGGCTGCTGTTCTATCGGGACGAAGGGGACGAATACGTCGTCAGAAGCTCCGATTTCACCCCGGACATCGCGGCGCAGAGGAAATTCTTGCTGGCGCAGGAAGCGGACGGAGGCGGGGATTACCCGGAGGCGGTGCACGAAGCGCTGGAAGCGGCATTGAATCTGTCGTGGCGGGAGGGGACGAGGAAAATTCTCATTCCCGTGCTCGACGCGCCGCCGCATGATCAGAACGCTCAGCGGCAGGATATCCGCGCGGAGTTCGGGGAACTGGTGTACCGTGCGGCCGGAGAGGGGATTGCCGTGATGCCCGTCGCGGCGAGCGGCGTGGACGTCTGCTCGCAGTATCTGCTGCGCAGTTCGGCGCTGCTGACGGGCGGGAAATACGTCTTTCTCACCGACGACAGCGGAATCGGGGGGACGCATCAGAAACCCGCGGTGGGAGAATATACGGTGGAATATCTCAATTCCTGCCTGGTCCGTCTGATCGGGGAGCTGTACGACGGCGTGGAGCGGCCGGCGGTGGATTGGCGGCAGGAGACCTGAGAGGGGAGGCGGCTGAGAGAAAGGAAGCCGTCTGAACGGAGGAGAAAATGAAGGAATCCGGCGGGCGCTTTGCGCCCGCCGGATTCCTTTGCCGGAAGGGTATTTTGCTTAAAACAGGATAGGCAGGGAAGAGACGAATAAAAAACAAGGAAGCGGAGCGAAGCCCGGATTTTCCGGGCTTCGCTCCGCCGTTTTTTTGTGTGAGCGCAGTCGTCTTTATCGTCTGCGGACTTAAAAACAGTTGGTTTTTCTGAAAATTTCTGCATTTTTCCCGATCACCGGTCGGGCAAGTCTTTATAAAGAGGGATTATTTTCCGAAAATTCCGTATGCACCCCAGTTTCCCGTTTTTCGGGAGTCTTTAAGGGGCGGGCGCTCTGTTTTCGGGCAAAGGTTTCGCCGCGGGAGACGTTCACTACGTCGTAAGGCGTTCCGCGAAAGAATGCGGCGAGATGTTCTTCGACGCGGCGGTGCAGGCGGAGCCGGGTTTCCCGCGGCTGCCAGGCGATGTGCGGCGTGAGTCGGCAGTTTTTCGCATGAAGAAGCGGGTTGTCCGACCGGACGGGTTCTTCGGACACGACGTCGAGAAAGGCGCCTGCCAGCCGTCCGCCGTTGAGCGCGTCTGCCAGCGCTTGTTCGTCGATAAGCCCGCCCCGCGCGGTGTTGATGAGAATGGCCGAAGGCTTCATCAGCGCCAGCGTCTCCGCGTTGACGAGCCCCGTCGTTTCCGCGTTTTGCGGGCAGTGCAGAGAGAGAAAATCGGCGCGGGCAAACAGCTCCTCTTTCGTCACATAGTTCCAGGGACAGCCGGAACGGCGGGTGCGGGTACAGACGAGGATTTCCATGCCGAGCGCGGCGCCGATTTCCGCCACTCGCTTCCCGATGTTTCCGAGGCCGAAAATGCCCAGCGTTTTGCCTTTGACTTCGACCATGGGGTAGTCGTAATAGGAAAATCCCGAGCATTTTTCCCAATCTCCCCGCGCGACCGAACTGACATAATCGACCAGGCTTCCCGCGCCCGCCAGAAGCAACGCGATTGCGTGCTGCGCTACGGCGTCGGTGGAATAATCGGGCGTGTTGCAGACGACGATGTTGCGCTTTTTGCAGGCTTCGAGGTCGACGTTGTTGTAGCCGGTGGAATACAGTCCGATGTATTTCAGCCGGGGCAGGGATTCGATGACCTTTGCGCAAAGGTCGGTTTTGTTGACGAGCAGAATGTCCGCGTCCCGGCAGTTGGCGATCGTTTCTTCCGCGCTCAGGCCGGGATACAATCTCAGCTCGCCGTATTGTTTCAGCGTGGAAAAATCCACGTCGTCCGAAAAGGAAATCGTATTGGTGCCGATGAGACAAATGACCATAAGTGTTTCAAACTCCTCCCGGAATTTTTCTTCCGGCGTTTGTTTTTAAGTGGAATGTCCGTTCCGGTTTTTGGGCCGCTTTTGGCTGTTCCGGGGCGCGGTCGCATTCCGGCCGTATCGGTTCCGGGGCGCTTTTGGCGGCGCCGTTTTTTATCGGAAAGTATTGTAGCACAAAAGGCGCGCTCTGTCAACCGGACGAGCGGGGGGAAGCGTGCAAAAAGGGGCGGACGAAAAAGGGGAAGGGAAGAGAGGGGAAGGGGGTGAGAAAAGAGAAAAGTGCGGGAGGAGAACGGAAAAGGAGGGCGGGAAGCGGGCGAGGGTAAGGCGGGGAAGTGCGGGGGATAAAGCGGAGAGGTGAGAGAAGCGGACGAGGGGAAGGCGGGGAGGTGCGGGGAACAAACAGGAGAAAGGATGAGGGAGCAGACAAGGACAGCGCAGGGAAGGGGCGAGGGGAAAACGGAGAAGGAACGAGGGGGAATAGAGAGGAAAGGCGGGGAAAGGCGGGGAAAG
>DVMZ01000017.1 GCA_018714725.1 Candidatus Scatosoma pullistercoris | reverse complement strand
GTCCGAAAGATCGGTGTAGGCGTTTCCGAGCGCGCCCAGCGAATGTCCCATAAAAGTTTTTAAGGCGGTTTCCGCGACGCCGCATTCGAGACAGCGGGTATAGAACGTCGTCCTCAGGTCATACAGGATGTGCCGTTTGCCCATGATCTCGTTGAAAATCACGCGCAGGTATTTCGGCGTGAACATTTTCAGGTCGGGATATTTTTCCGCATACGGGCGGAGCATGGGCGAAACGGGAATTTTTTTGTACACGTCTTTGTCGCCCCGCTTCTTTTTCTGTTTGGAGTTTTTGGCGATGATGAAGTTTCCCGTTCCGTCGAAGCAGACGGTTTGGTACTCGTTGGGGCGGATTCCCGTATAGAGCGCTATGGCGAAGCAGATTTCGTAAGGCGTGCCCGCGACTTTTTGCAGGAGTTCCGCTTCTTCGGCCTTGGAGAGCGCCGACCCGCTTTCCCGCTGGTGCTGGATATGTACCACGGCGTCCGTGGGGCTGTAAGGAATGAGGTGATTGGCGACCGCATATCGGAAAATGCCGTTCATGAGAGAGAACAGTTCGTCCGACGTTTTGCCTTTGCCTTCGGCTTGCAGATTGTCTAAAAGTCTTTGGCATTGCGCTGTCGTGATCTTTTTGAGGTCGGTTTCTTTGAAATAGGGCTTCAAATGTTTGTTGTAGCGGTTGAAGTCGGTGAGATAGGTCTTGTCCGACACTTTTTTGATGCGGACGTTCTCGAAATAAAAGACGGAAAACGAATGGAAGGTCTTGGGCACGACGGGCCCGTCTTTTAGGCTCTGCGCGGTTTTCAGGCGTTCGAGAAAGAGCTTTTTTGCCGTTTCCAGATTCTTGTTGGTGACATAGATGGCATAGCCGTTGCGGCGATAGCGGATGTCGTAAGTATAGCTGTTTTTGCCGCACTTGCGTTTGCGTACATGCGCCGTGCAGCCTTCGGCGCGGAATTCCGTTCTGAATGTTTTTGGCATGGCATTGATCTCCGAGGATGTAAAATTGAGTTTGGGAAGCGTGCAGCTTTGCCGTTCAGGCGCAACGGGTTCGGAATGCGCCGTGATCAGGTCCAGCAGGAGCTGTCGGATCTTCTCTTGTGCGTCTGGCTGGGAAGCCATGGCGGTGATACAGGTAGCGGCAAAATTGAGTTCGTTCTGGGTCATTGTCCTCCTTTTCGAGAGTTGGGTCGGCTCTCCCGTCGGAGAGCATAAACGCGTTTATTTTCCTGCCTGATTTCTCGGGCGGCACAAATGTTGTGCCGGATAAGGGCATTATAATCAAAAAATCGGAAAACTGTAAGATCCCTCAAGGGTAAAAAATCCCGCTTCAGGGGTACAAAACCCCAACTGACCGGACCAAAAGCCCCGATGAGACGGAAGTGATATAATCGGCTTTCCGTTTCGGGATTCCGATTTTTTTTGCCCTTCGGCAACCCCGAAAACTCCCGGAAACGAAGGAGACGTCAAGGAGAAACGGAAAATTGTTGCATGGGGAAGTTTAAGGGCGACTTATCGCGCGATATTTTGTGGTGTTTGTATTTTATCGGTTCATAAAAGAAAGCTGCCGACCCGGAACGGTCCGGCGTTCAGATTTTCGGCGACAATTTTCCGCCTTGACGGATCCGAGGCTTCCGGACACCTTTTCCGGCCGAAGGACAAAAAATTTACTATATTTTTCCAAACGCTTGACAGAACTTCGTGAAAGGAGTATAATATAAAAGAAAACAAATGTTTGCCTATAAAAGTAAGCGAAGGGGGAAAAGATGAAAGAAATACAGATGTATTGTCCGAATTGCGGACAGAGAGTTACAGGGTACACAGAGGGAAAAGTTTTCCGTAAAACTTGCCCGAAGTGCAAAGCGGCTATTTTCAGCGTGGCAAACGAGGGGAAGAAGCGGGAGATTAAAATCAAAGTGACAAAACAGGGTTGAAAAGAGAAAACGCAATAAAGTTCCGAACCAAACGCCGGTAGCGCCGAAAGTGCGAAGAGTAAATCCGCGCGTCCATAGAACGGAAAAGTTCGTAAAACGCCGAAAGGCGTCAGAGCAAGGAGAAATGCCTTGGCGAACAGAATCCTCTGCAAGGGGGAAATCTGTTTGTCAAGGTATTTTTTTGTCCGAAAAAAAGTTGAAAAAATTTTTTAATTCCGTGCAAAAACTGCACGGAATATGTGAGAGAATATAGCCAACGAAGGGCAAAGGGGGAGAAAGTTGCGGACGACGGAACGCCGGAATGCGATCATAGAGCTGCTCTGCGAGCGGCGCTATGAAAAAATTGAAAATCTGGCGTTTGAGTTTTCCGTCAGCGAATGTACGATTCGCCGGGATATTCTGGCGCTAAGCCTGGATTACCCGATTTATACGAGAACGGGGCCTTTCGGCGGAGTGTATGTAGAAGAGAACTACTATCCGGGCAGGCAATTTCTGCACCCCGAGGAAGAGGCGCTTTTAAGAAAACTTTCCATAAAGCTGAAAGGAGACGAAAAGAAGCTGATGGAAAAGATTCTGCGGCGGTTCGGTCGTCCGGAAAGAAAAAAGGAGAGGAGAAAAAAATATGGAGACGGAAAAGGTGAAGCGGGAACTTCGTGAACTCAGGTATTACTATTCCCGGAAAGAGCAAATGGACGCGCTGTTCCGGGAAACCGGGGAGACCCGTATTCCCGCGATCGTGCGCAAATACAACAATGCCATACGGCTGGCGCCCGTGCAGTTATACGACTTGTACGGCTGCCTGTATATCCGCAACCAGACGCAGGAGGCGGCGGCCATCGAGCTGAATTATTCGACGGAATACGTCCGGCGGCTGAACAAGGCGCTTTTGCAATTTTTTGCAAGACAGAACGGCTGAGCAATCAACAGATCAATTTGTTATATCTCATCGGAAAAATCCGGTGCGCTATAAAGAGCGGAAATTTCCTCAAAACAGGTGCGGCGGTTGAGATCAAGGATCCGGGTCTGAACGGCACAAGGGGCAGCGGCCCGATGACAAAAGGAATTCTGCGGACAATTTCATGACCGGAGATCCCGGCAAAAAAGCGGCGTTTGTCCCGCGCGTTTGCGGGCGAATGCTTTCAAAAAACAAAAAATAACGGAGGTAACAAAATTGGCAAACGGCAAATACAACAACAGACGGTGGTCGGTACCGAACAAGCGTGCGAAGGCATATGCGGCAGACCGAAGGGCGAAGGTGCACACCTACGGCCCGAAGGAGGGCAAGGAACTCACCGATTACGAAGCGGGAATCCGTTCGGGATATCTGCAGGCGCAGTCGGATTCCGCGGGACTGTATAAGTACAAGAAGGCCCTGGCGGAAGGGAAGAGCAAAAAGGAAGCGAGAGAAATCTCCCAGCGGAAAGGCCGGGGCTGAAAAAGGAGTTCGCTTTTGAGAACGCTCGCATGAACATATGCACAGTCAGCCAGACAATCATTCCATCGAACAGTTAAAAAATCAATTAAAAATCAATAAAACCGGAGGTAAAAAGAAATGGAAACCAAGAAAACGATTTTTGTGGAAAAAGGAAACTACGAGAAGGACGGAAAGACGTTCAACCGGTATTTTGTGCGCGGAACGGTCCGCGGCGTGGAATTGGAAGCCGGGGTGGTGCCGCCCGACGTCGGCGGATACCGGGTGCTGGACGTGGTGTATGGCTCGGAAAAGGAAGCGGAACTCATTCTCACTCCATACGAGATCAAGGACGATTCCGGCAGGACGATTTCGGGAAATACATATTCCGTCAGAACGGTGGACGAGGACGGCGTGGTGTACGAGTGCAAGGTGAAACCCGCGCGTGAATCGGACAAGAGCATGTTGCAGATGCTGCTTCGGTAAAAAGCGGTAATCAAATCCCTGCCGTGCCCGTTTTGAGTGCGGCAGGGGAATTTTTTAAGAAAAAGAAAAGGAGCGAAAAGGAAAAATGGGAAAGAAAACATCAAAAGCGATGAAAGGGATATCCTGTGCGCTCGCGGCAGTGATTTTCGGCTTGGGCGCGGCGGCGCTGGCGACAAAAGGGTTCGGCGCATTTGAAAGAGAAGGCGTAGAGACGTTTGTCGGTAATACCGGCGGCGCGATACTCGGGAACGGGACGGGAAATGGTCTCCGTTTGATGAGCGCGGTGATTGCGAAGGCGGACTATGCGGCCAACGGCGTATCGCCGCTTGCGGAGACGGCGTATACGATTACGGTGACGCCCACGCCCGCGGATGCGGTGGATACTTACACCTGGACTTCGACGGACAACGAATCGGTGAAGCTCACGCCGTCGAACGGAGGCAAGAGCTGCAAAGTGGAATGTCTGAAAGCGTTCGGAACGCAGATCACGCTGACGTGTACCTCGGACAGCAACG
Source organism: Candidatus Scatosoma pullistercoris (assembly GCA_018714725.1). Classification (GTDB taxonomy): domain Bacteria; phylum Bacillota; class Clostridia; order Christensenellales; family Borkfalkiaceae; genus Scatosoma; species Scatosoma pullistercoris. The sequence continues at coordinate 16 of DVMZ01000017.1, read as the reverse complement.
CGGACGTGACGGCCGA
>DVMZ01000132.1 GCA_018714725.1 Candidatus Scatosoma pullistercoris | reverse complement strand
AGCGGAAATTCCGCCCGAAGAGATCGTCGCGGGGGATATCGTCTGGCTTTCCGCCGGAGACATTGTCCCCGCCGACGTGCGCATTCTTTCCGCCAAAGATCTTTTTGTCAGCCAGTCGGCGCTGACCGGGGAAAGCGAACCGGTTGAAAAACAGGCCGCCTGTGCGGACAGCGGAACCGTGGTCGAAATGTCCGATCTCGCGTTTATGGGCAGCACGGTGATCAGCGGCAGCGCAAAGGCGGTTGCCGTGGCGGTCGGCAGGGATACGATAATGGGCGGCATGGCAAAAGAACTGTCGGCAAAGCCTCCGAAAACGGGCTTTGAAAAGGGCGTGAATTCGGTTTCCTGGGTTCTGATCCGGTTTATGCTGGTGATGGTGCCGGTGGTTTTGTTCCTCAACGGATTCACGAAAGGGGACTGGCCGGAAGCGTTGTTGTTTTCCGTTTCGGTGGCGGTGGGGCTGACGCCGGAAATGCTGCCGATGATCGTCACCGCCAATCTCGCCAAAGGCGCCGTGACCATGGGCAGGAAAAAGGTGATCATCAAAAAACTCAACGCCATTCAGAATCTGGGGGCGATCGACGTGCTCTGTACGGATAAGACGGGGACGCTGACGCAGAACCGGGTGGTGCTGGAAGCCTTTCTGGACATTCACGGCAACGAGGATAAGAGAGTGCTCCGTCATGCTTTTCTCAACAGCTATTTCCAGACGGGGCTGAAAAATCTGATCGATCTGGCGATTATCGCGCATCAGGATGAGTTGGGCAGCGACGAACTGAAAGAAAAATATATCAAAACGGATGAAATTCCCTTCGATTTCAACCGCCGCCGGATGAGCGTGGTGGTCGAAGACAGAAGCGGCAAAAAACAACTGATCACCAAAGGCGCCGTGGAGGAGATGCTCGCCTGCTGCGCGTTTGCGGAACTGGAAGGCAAAGTGGTTCCGCTCGGCGAAGCGGAGCGCCGGTTTGTGCTCGGAAAATCGGACGAACTCAACGCCAAAGGGATGCGCGTGCTTGCCGTGGCGCAGAAAGCGGATCCCGGCGAAGGGGTTTCCGTGACGGACGAATCGGGCATGGTGCTCATCGGATTCCTCGCTTTTCTCGACCCGCCGAAGCCGACGGCGGCGGAGACGATCCGCACGCTGAAAGCATACGGGGCAGACGTGAAAATCCTGACGGGAGACAACGAAAAGGTCACGCAGTGCATTGCCAGGCAGGTGGGGCTGGAAGTACGGGAAGTGCTTCTCGGTTCCGATGTGGAAGAAATGACGGATGAGGAGCTGGCGAGACGGGCGGAGGAAATCACGGTTTTTGCCAAACTCTCGCCGGAACAGAAAGCGAGAATCGTGCGCATACTTCGGGCGAACGGTCATCTGGTGGGGTATATGGGAGACGGAATCAACGACGCCGCGGCAATGCGCGCTGCCGACGTCGGCATTTCGGTGGATATGGCGGCGGACGTCGCGCGGGAATCCGCCGACGTGATTTTGCTCGAAAAAGACCTGAACATTCTGGAAGCCGGGATTGTCGAGGGCAGAAAGACATATGCCAATATGATCAAATATATCAAAATGACGGCTTCTTCCAATTTCGGCAATATGTTTTCCGTGCTCGCGGCAAGCGTGTTTCTTCCCTTTTTGCCGATGACCGCCGTTCAGCTCATTCTGCTCAATATGATTTATGACCTTTCCTGTACGGCCATTCCGTGGGATAACGTCGATGCGGAGTTTTTGAAAAAGCCGCGCAAGTGGGACGCTTCCTCGGTGGGAAAGTTCATGCTCTGGATCGGCCCGACAAGTTCGGTTTTTGACGTCATCACTTACCTGGTGCTGTATTTTGTCGTTTGTCCCATGGCGACGGGCGGGACGCTGTTTCATTCCCTTTCCGACCCTTCCTTGCAGGCGCAGTATATCGCGATTTTCCGTGCCGGGTGGTTTATCGAATCGATGTGGACCCAGACGCTGGTCATTCACATGATCCGGACGCCGAAGATTCCCTTCTTGCAGAGTCGCGCGTCATTGCCTGTGACCATCCTCACCGTCCTGGGCATTGTTGCGGTCACCGCGCTTCCGTTCACGCCGGCAGGCGAATGGCTCGGTCTGGCGCCGCTGCCGCCCGTGTATTTTGCATTCCTTGCACTGACGGTCGCGTGCTATATGGCGCTGGCGACGGCGGTCAAGCGGCTGTATGAGCGCAAATACAAGGAACTTTTATGAAATTGCCGCAGGGAGTCTTAGAAATCCGGTCGGCAAGGGCGGAGTCGGAACGCCCGATTGTCGCGCGGAAACCGGAAGGTATTCCCTCGCAGTCTTTCTCGTCCGTCAGCCGGCCGTTTTCCGGCCGGCCGGAGTCCGGAAACCGTAAAATTTATCGGTTTGCGTAAAAAACAGAGAATGTTTCAATTTTTCAAAAAGTACCCCTTCGCGGAAAAGTCCGCCGGACTGCTTGACAGGGCGGCGGATTTCTTATATACTGCTATCGATAAAAACATATCAATAAAAAAGGAGCGATTGATGAACGTACAGGAAATGTCGAGGGCGACGATCGGGAGGATGCCGTTGTATCTGCGTTTTTTGCAGGAAGAGAATCAGAAGGGGGAGAGATATATTTCCTCGGCGGTCATTGCGCAGAACATTCCGGTGTCGGCGGTGCTGGTGAGGAAAGACCTGGCGCTGGTTTCTTCGCAGCCGGGAAAGCCGAGGCTGGGATTTGAAGTGGTGCGTCTGATTGCGGACATCGAGAAATTCCTGGGTTACGACAATCTTTCGGATGCGGTGATTGTGGGCGCGGGCGGGCTGGGTAAAGCCTTTTTAGGGTACGAAGGGTTCAAGAACAACGGGTTGAACGTCGTGGCGGCGTTCGACATCTCCCCCGAAGTGATCGGAGAACGGATCGCGGGGAAGACGGTGTACCCGCTGGAGGAATTTGAACGGTTTGTCGCGGAGAATAAAATCAATATCGGGATCATCACGGTGCCGAAATCGGCGGCGCAGGAAACGCTGGACAGGATGGCGCGCGCGGGCATCAAGGCGGTGTGGAATTTTGCCCCTGCCCCTTTGCATGTTCCCAAGGGAGTCATAGTGAAAAACGAGGACCTTTCCGCTTCTCTGGCTCTTTTGGCGGGAGAGCTGACAAAAGGCGGGTTCTGAACGCAAAACGGACGGGGCAGGGTTGCGTCGAAACGGATTTTCGGCGGAGAACGGTCGCGGGAGCGACCGTTCTCCGCTGTTTTTTGGGGGGAATCCGCGCGTGACGGGCAGAATTCGGAAAATACGGCGAAAAAGCCGTTGCGCTTTTTTGCGGCGCCGGAATGCCGCAGTGAAAAAATACAGAAAAAATATCGGCGGAAAAGATTCCGGCGGGCATATCCGATTGACAAATTCTCTGTTTTGCTGTATGATAATAAACGGGATTGCAAAGCGAAAATTCGGGTTTTCCGGCCGGGCCGGAAAAAGGAGAAATAAACATGAGAGGACTCGAAACCTCGGTGGTGAAGCTGCGTCACGAAGTGTTCAAAGAAGTGTCGAAAGTGGCTTATGATTCCGCCCCCGAGAACATCAACAGCGACATCGAAGCGATTCCGTATGCGATCACGCCGACGGAAGTCCCGCAGTACCGGGAGAGCATTTATCGGGAACGCGCCATTGCTTCGGAGCGGGTGCGGCTTGCCATGGGCATGTCCCTGCGCCCTGCGGACAAACCCGTTCACCTGACCAGCGGGCTGGATCAAAGCAATATTTCCGATAAATATTACGAACCGCCCCTGATGCAGGTGATTCCTTCCGCCTGTGACGCCTGCGAGGAGAACGCTTACGAGGTGACCAATCAGTGCCGGGGGTGCGTGGCGAAAGCATGCGTTGCGGCGTGCCCGAAAGGAGCCATTTCCATCGTGGACGGAAAATCGGTCATCGACAAGTCCAAGTGCATCCGTTGCGGCAAATGCAAGGCGGCCTGTCCTTACGACGCCATTGCGCATAAGGTCCGCCCCTGCGCGCAGGCGTGCGGCATCAAAGCGATCGGGTCGGACGAACTCGGCCGCGCGCGGATCAACAACGAAATCTGCGTGGGTTGCGGTCAGTGCATGGTGAGCTGTCCGTTCGGCGCGATCGCGGATAAATCGCAGATATTTCAGCTGATTCAGGCGATCAAGAAAGGGGATTATATCGTAGCGGTTGTTGCGCCTGCGATTGTGGGGCAATTCGGGCCGGACGTAACGCTGGCGCAGATTTCCGGGGCGTTGAAGGACATCGGATTCAAGGAAGTGCACGAGGTGGCCAGCGGTGCGGACGTGGGCGCTTCCACCGAGGCGCATCATTATGTCGAGGACGTCGTCACCGGAAAACTTCCCTTCCTGCTGACTTCCTGCTGCCCGGCCTGGGCGATGCTGGCGAAAAAACAATTCCCGCAGCTGATCGGCGAAGTCTCCCAGGCTCTGACGCCCATGGTGGCGACGGCGCGGCGTGTGAAGCAGAAAACGCCGAATGCGAGGGTCGTGTTTATCGGGCCGTGCGCCGCGAAGAAACTGGAAGCCTCGCGCGCGTCGGTCAGGAGCGATGTGGATTTTGTCATCACGTTTGAGGAATTGTCAGGAATGTTCGATTCCCGGAACATCGATTTTTCAAAATACGAAAAGGGCGTGGCGATTCACGAAGCGACGGGCGCGGGGCGCGGCTATGCCGTGGCGGGCGGCGTGGCTTCGGCAATCGAAGCCTGCGTGCACGAATACTATCCCGGCGTGGAGGTGAAAATCGAACACGCGGAAGGCCTGGACGCCTGCAAGAAAATTCTGCTGCTCGCAAAGCTCGGCAAAAAGAACGGCTGCCTGATCGAGGGAATGGGCTGTCCCGGCGGCTGCGTGGCGGGTGCGGGAACCAATGTCCCCGTGGAAAAAGCAGCGGCGGAAGTGAAAAAATTTGTGGAAAATTCCACGAAGAAAATACCGCCCAAAGATCTTTACGAAATACAGCTTCCCTGACCGGTTCAGGGAAGTCGGATGATTCGCGCCCGGAAGCAATTCCGGGCGCGAACGGGTTTAAGAGGATTCGGGAAGGGATTTTTGCGAATGCCTCCGATTTTCTTGCAAAAATCCGCCGGTTATGCTATACTGAAGTCATGATGGACTGGCGGGAGTTTTCGGGAAAAAGAATGTGTGCGGCGGTATCGGGCGGGATAGATTCCATGTCCTTGCTGCACATGCTGAAAAGCCGGGCGGGCGAGTGCGGCTTTTCTCTTTCCGCCGTTCATTGCGAACACGGAATCCGGGGAAAAGACAGCCTGGAAGACGCCCGGTTTGTCGGGGAAATCTGTCGGGACTGGGGCATTCCGCTCTTTTTCTTTTCGGCGGATTGTCCCGCCGAAGCCGCGCGGGAGGGGATGAGTCTGGAAACGGCCGCGCGGAATTTCCGCTATCGGTCCTTTCAATCGTTGCTGGACGCCGGAAAAGCGGATTTCATTGCGACGGCGCATCATCTCGGCGACGAGGCGGAGACGGTGCTCTTCCGGCTCTGCCGGGGCGCCTCTCTGACGGGAGCGAAGGGGATGACGGAAAGACGGGGACGCTATCTGCGGCCTCTGCTCGGCGTTTCCCGCGAGGAAATCCGCGCGTATGCGGCGGAAAATAAAATTCCTTTCCGCGAGGATCGGAGCAATTACGACGCCGCTTTCACCCGGAACAAACTGCGGCTGGAAATTCTGCCCCGGCTGGAAGAAGCGATTCCCGGCGCCGCGGCAAATCTGTGCGGTTTTGCCCGTCTTGCGGCGGAAGACGACGCCTTGCTGTATGCCTTGTCTGAGGAATTGCGCTTCCGCGTGCCGCCGATGACGGAAGGGGATACCGGGCTTCGGCTCCGCTTTTCCGAAAAGGCGCCTCTTTTTCGCCGCGCCTGTCTTTCTTCTTTGAAAGAACTCGGGGTGGAAAAGGATTACACTTCGCGGCATCTCGACAGCGTTTTTTCCCTGCAGTCTCTGCAGACGGGCAGCCGGATTTCCCTGCCGGACGGGATTGTCGCCGTGCGATCTTACGATTGCGTCGCTTTTTTCCGCGCCGGAAACTGCGGGGGGAAAGGAGCGCAAGGTTCCGACGAAAAGGCTTCCGACTCGGGGAAAGGAGAAGCGCAGATTTTTCGGGAAGGCTGTTTTCGGGTAGGCAGGTATGAGATTACCGTCTCTCCCGCGCCCGATTGCGAATGGCTCGGACAGATCGGAAAAGCGGAAAGAAAATCCGGAAAAGCAGACGAAACCGGGCAAAACGTTGGGAAGGGAAATTCTGCCGGCGCAAGGGCGGAAAAACAGAATGGCTCCGATTCGGTGAATCCGGGCGGGGAGTTTTGCCGGACGCTGTTGCTGGACGGGGACGCGGTGCCGGGAAACGCGGTGTTCCGCACCTGCCGGCCGGGAGACCGTTTTGAAAAATTCGGCGGCGGGAAAAAGAGCCTCAATCGCTATTATATCGATAAAAAAATACCGCAGGCATTGCGGGCGGAACTTCCCGTGCTTGCGGACGAAGAAGGGCGGATATATCTGATCTGCGGGGTGGAAATTTCCGCCGGCGTGAGAATTACCGACGGTACCGTCCGGCCGCTTAAAATCACTTTACGAAAGACGTTGGAGGAGAAGAGTTATGAAAGAAGTTGCGATGAATCAGACGGAAATCAATGAGAATGTGGAACGGGTGATGCTTTCCGGCGAGCAGATCGGGAAGAGAGTGAAAGAAGTCGCGGCGCAGCTGAACAAGCTGTATGAGGGACGGCGCCCGCTGGTGGTGTGCATTCTCAAAGGCAGCGTAATTTTCTTCACCGATCTCATCCGGCATATGGACATGCCGTTGGAAATTGATTTCATGGCGGTTTCGTCGTACGGGAACGGTACGAAATCGGGACAGCTGAAAGTGACCAAGGATCTGACGACGGATATTTCCGGGCGAGATGTGCTGATCGTGGAAGACATCATCGATTCCGGAAATACGCTGTACAATCTCAAGAAACTGCTCAATTCCCGTTCGCCTGCCAGTGTGAACATCGTGACTTTGCTCGACAAACCGGAGCGCCGGGAAGTGCCGATGGAGCCGGAATATACCTGTTTTGTGATCGAAGACGAGTTTGTGGTCGGTTACGGCATGGACTACGCGGAGGAATTCCGCAACCTGCCGTACATAGGGGTATTGAAGCGTTCCGTTTATGAAAAATAAGGGCGGAGGACATAGCCCGGAAACAGGAGGGGACGGTTGTGGCCGGAAAGGAAAAGACCGACGGCGGGGCGGAGTTCAGGAATTATATCGTCACGGGTTTGCTGCGCCTGATGCGCAGAATGCCTTATGAGGCGATTAAAGTCACGGATATCGTAAGGGAAGCGGGGGTTTCCCGCATGACTTATTATCGGCATTTCAAGACAAAATCGGATGTGCTGGTCAGTCTGGTGGATTATATTATCCGCAGCGTCAATCCCGTTTGTCACGAAAACCGGCGCAACGGCGACTGGTATCGGTTCTGGCTGGCATTGTTCGATTATGCCGATCGCTATGCTTCTGCGCTCAAAACGATCATCGATGCGGGACAGGGCAATCTCATCCTCGAATGTCTCAACCGTTCTGCGTTTCCGCATCTGCAAAAGGACGAATCGGCCGAGGCGTCCTATCGTCTGTTTTTTCTGTCGGGCGGCATGTATAATGTGTTTGTCGGCTGGCTGAGCGGGGAAAACCGGGAATCGCCCGCCGAAATGGCAAAAATTTGCTGCGGGTTCATGAAGGGGATTGTTTCGGAAGAGGCAGGGGCGTCTTTGCCGGAGTTTTCCGAGGCGCAATAAATGCCGGGCGTCTGCGGCGCACATTTCAGACGTCGGATCCTGCAGGGTATTGAAAACAGGTTGAAGAGCCCCCCGCCGCGCTTTTTCCAAAAAAGCGCGGCGGGGGGTTTGAATTTCCGGATTTTTGAATTTCCGGATTTTCGGGTTCGTAGAAAAAACCGTGCGGTCGCCGACCGCACGGAGGCTCGGGAAGCCGACGGCTCGTCGTCAGGCCGCCGTGAAATTTGCGGATTTCAGCGTATATACCAGCGTCCCCAGATTGTAAGAAATCGGGGTCTGAAGCCGAAGCATGACATTGCGGTTGACATTGTTGGTGGCGCTGGTCGTCTTTGCGATCCAGGCGGTTTGGGTGGCGCCGGGATTGGAAGCCGAGATGACGACGGAGGCGGGATAATACTCGATTGCCCGTTTGGAATTCGTGCCGTTGATGGCGAACTCGAATTCGTCCGATTTCAAATCCGAAGCGGAGATCCGCACCGTCTGAACGCCGTTGATGGAGGCGTTGTACGATTGTATCTGCTGCGAGGAGGAAAGGGACATACAGCGCACGGCAAACAGCAGTTGTTCGTTGTCGATATAGCTGTAATCGTCGCCGATGGAAAAGTCCGACGAAGTTTCGGCCGCTTCTTCTTTGGTCAGATCGGTATATACACAGGTCCCCTTGGTGCAATTATCCTGATATTCGGTTTCAACGGTGAAATGATAATCGGTGTAGCAGGTTTCCAGGGAGGTCGGAGTGAGGACCGCCGGAGAACGGCTTTCCACTTCCTTGCTGGACGAAACGGGTTGCAGGCCGACTTTTGTGCTCATGAAATAGACCGTCGTGATCACTTTATCCGCCTTGATTTCCGAATACTGTCCGTCGAACAGGTACTGTACCGAGATGTTCAGCTCGGTATGGTAGCGATAAAGGAGTTCGCCGTTTTTCTGCTCGGCGGAGAGAGAGGTGGTGTAGGTACCGTTTGAATAGTGCACGGAATAAGCGTCGTTTCCGGCGCTGTCGGGATCGAGCGCCACGTCGTAAGTGAGCGTTTCGCTGGTACCTTCGACGACGGTGTTGATGGCGGTGTTGGCGCACCAGTTCGAGGAAAAGCTCGTGGAAGATCCGCCGCTGCAGGAAGAGAGGAGAAAAGCCGAGCCCAGAAGGGCGCAGATCGCGGTTGTCAATTGTCTTTTTTTCATTTTGTCGCTCCGACGGAGACGCAAACGGCCGCCTCCGTGTTTTCCGATTGAAATCCCTATCATTATACCACATATTTTTCCGTTTGTAAAAATAAAATCGGGATTTGGGGAAATTTATTGTGAAAAAAAGCTGAAATTTTGCCGCGGGATGTGCTATAATAGGGAAAAGACCGCCCCGATCGATCGGGCGGGCGCCGGAATCCGGCGCGGGGAGACTTTATGACGACCGTCCTGAACGCTTATACCTTATCCGAATGTATGGAGATCATGGCAGAGTATGCCGCCGCCTATGAAAAGACGGGCGGCAGGAATCTCATTTTCTGTGAGGACAGACTCACCCTGATCGCGGAAAAAGCGCTTGTCAGAAAGACGGGAGGCACTTTTTTCTCTTCCGTCACGACGTTCGCGCGGTTTCTCAAAACCGATCGCCGGATTCTCTCCAAGCAAGGCTCGGTGATGGCGGTCGGCGGAATCATGGCGGCGTTGCAGCGAAAAAAACAGCTGAGATGTTTTACTTCGGCGGCGGGAATAGCCAACGAAGCGAAGAGCGTGTATGAGACGATCGCGCAGATGGCGGCGTCCGAGATCACGGAAGACACCTTACGCGAGAGCCTGGAACTTCTGCCGGAGGAACTTCTCAAAGACAAGCTCTCTGACCTGGCGGCCGTTTACGGGGAATATCTCTCTTTCCTGCGCGAAAACGGCTTTGTGGACGAAAGCCGGTATCTGTCTCTGCTGCCCGATCGCATCCGTTCGGACAAAGCGCTGAAAGGCGTCAACATCTTTTTCCTCTGTTATAATTCCCTGACGGCGCAGGCGGCGGAAGCGGTACGCGCGGCGGCGGAGACCGCCGCGAACACCATCGGGATTTTCTGCGCGGGAAAAGAAGCGATTTATACCAACCGCGCCATGCACACGTTTCTGCGCGCGGCGGAAACGTGCGGAAAAGCGCAGGTGCGCAACCTCGGTTTGCCGCTGGGCGGCGAGGCGGAAATCCTGCGTTCGGGGCTGTTCGAGCCGGAAAAACTGACGGGGAACCGGACAAAGACGGAAGCCGTTCATCTCTTTGAAGCCAAGGACAAAAGCGGAGAAGCGGAATACATCGCCGCCGGGATCCGTAAACTGTTGGCTTCGGGGTTGCGCTATCGCGACATAGCCGTGCTCGTCCCCGATCTTTCCGCGTATTCCCTGCCGGTGAAAAAGGCGTTTGACGAATACGGGATTCCTTTTTTCCGCGACGAAAAGAAGTCCCTCAAACGCCACCCGCTGGGGCGTTTTCTGCTCTCCTGTTTCGAGGTGGTGCGCGAGGGCTTTTCCCCGTCGTCCGTGCAGGCGCTCGCCTCCAATATCTTTTTCGGGGAGAGCGACGAGTACCGCAACTATCTCCTGAAATTTGCCAATTACCGCGGCGGCGCCAAACGGGAAATCCGCTCCGGCGACCTGGTATCCGGCTACGACCGCGAGGCGCTCGTCGCCTGCCGCGAGCGTTTGCTTTCGGCGACGAAAGAAATCGCCAGAAAGGGGCAGGGGAGCGACTACTGCCGTGCCGTCAGAAAAATTCTCGCCGATTTCGATGCGGAGAGCAAACTTTCAGAGCTGGAAGGACGGGTGGGGGACGTCGTTTTGAAAAGCTATCTCTCTCAGATTTCGGGTGCGTTGGAACGGGTGCTTTCGGAAGCGGAACTGCTGACGGCGGAGCGGGAAATGACGGCGGCGGAATTTGAGGCGATTTTGTCCGACGGGCTGGACGCGACGGATATTTCGCTGATTCCGCTGAAGGCTGACGCGGTGTTCGTCGGGGACATCGCAGACAGCCGGATCGAAAAAGTCCGCGTGTTGTTTGCGGCGGGAATGACGGACGAGGTACCGAGGACCGCCGACGACACGGCTTTGGTCTCCGATCGGGAAATCGAACGGCTGGCCGAGGTGAAAACCATGCTGGAACCGACGATTGCCGAGGTGAATCTGAGAAGCCGGGAAAACGTCTGCCTCAATCTCTGCACTTTTACGGACGCGCTGTATCTTTCCTATCCGTTGGCGGCGGACGGCTCGGAACCTGCGCTCAGCGAAATTTTCCGCTATGTGGACGGGTTGTTCTGCGATCGGAAGGGACTCAAATTGCAGGCGGAAAAATCGCTCCCCGAAGAGGATTTCTGTTACCGTTGCAGCGCGCTTTTGCCCGCAATCCGAGAACTGCTCCTGAAAAAGGGAGCGTTTGAGCGGCACAAAGAGGATACGCGGCGGGAATATTCCTCCCTCTATGCCGCGCTGGAGCGCCTCAGCGTACGCGAGAAAGACGACTATATGGAAAAATGCGAGGGGCAGGTACGCATTGACTGCGGAGATCAGCTGTTCTTCCGGGAGGGGAGAATTTCCCCGACTTTGCTGGAAAGCTACTTCGGCTGCCCTTTCTGCAATTTCGGGACAAACGGATTAAAGCTGAAAGAGCGGGAAGAGACGGTCGTCATGGCGACGGATTCGGGAAATTTCGTGCATGAACTGCTTCAGACCACGGCGGGAAAGCTGGGGGCGTTTTCTTCGGAAGAGGAAGCGCGCGTTTACGCCCGGGAGACCGGAAGCGAAATTCTGAAAAAACCGCTGTATGCGGCGCAGTCGGACACCGCTTCCGGAAATTATTCCTCGCGCAGTCTGCTCCGGGAGGGAGTGGAAGTAGCGGCGGCGGTGTACCGCCAGATCAGGGGCTCGCAGTTCCGCGTGGAAGAGACGGAAAAATCGGTGCACACTCCCTTTTTCCGCGGAAAAATCGACCGGGTGGACGGCACCGACCGCTATATCCGCATCATCGATTATAAGACGGGAACGATTGACGACGCGCCGGTTTCTTATTACACGGGCCGGAGATTGCAGCTGGAACTGTATATGTCCGCCGTGCGCGGGGAGAGGGTTCCGGCCGGGGTGTTCTATTTCCCCGCGTCCCTTTCCTACTCGGCGGAAGAAGAGGGCAAATTCCGCATGCGCGGCTTTCTGAACGGCGACGCGGACGCATTGCTCGCGGGGGATAAAACGCTCACCGCGGACAAGAAGAGCGAATTTTTCGACGCCCGGCTGGGTGACAATTCCAGGCTGGAAAAAGTGATGGACGAGGAAACTTTCGGGTATTTCCTCGACTATGCGATTTATGAAGCGGAGCAGGGCGCCCGGGAGCTGAAAGGCGGATTTATCGCTCCGTCGCCGTATAAAGGGCAGTGCGCCTATTGCCGTTACGGCGGCATGTGCGGGTTTAATTACGATCTGGCACAGGAGCGGGTGGAAGAGCGGATCACCCCCCGCGCGATCGCGGAAATCGCACGGCGGAAGAAGGAGGGCACGGAGGCCGGGGAGGCTTCCGACAAGGAAAGGACGGAGGAAAGCGATGAATAAGTTTACCGAAGAACAGCAGGCGGCAATCGACGCGCCGGGGAAAACCATCGTTTCCGCATCCGCGGGGAGCGGAAAAACCACCGTGATGATCGAGAAGATCGTCCGCCTGATCATTTCCGGAACCGACGTGAAAGAGATACTGGCGGTGACGTTCACCAAGAAAGCCGCGGCGCAGATGAAGGAAAAACTCCGCCGCGAACTGGTGCGCGCCATCAACGATCCGTCCGCCACGGCGGAGCGGCGGGCCGCGCTCCGGAAACAGCTTTCGGAAGTGCCGGGGGCGGACATTTCCACCATTCATTCCTTTTGTTCCCGGCTGATTCGCGCGCACTTTTTTGCAGCGGGCGTGGACGGCGGCTTTTCCGTGATCGCGGGGGATGACGCCGAGGGGACGGAACTGAAGAGCAAAGCGCTGGACGAAGTGTTTGAAAACGCCTATGAGGAAGGGGAGGAACGCTTCACCCGCCTTTTGTCCGTGTACTGGCGCAAGAAGAGCGACAACCGCCTGCGCGGGGTTTTGTCCGATCTCTATGAGGAATTGCGCCAACGCGCGGATTACCGGGAGTTCCTGAAAAATTCCGTTCCGTTCACGGAAGAGAAGTTTGACAGGATTGCGGGAGAACTGTTTGCTCTGCTCAAAGAGAAATGCGCCTGGTATGCCGCGCTGGCGGAATCGGAACTGAAATACTTTTCTTCCGTCGGAAGGGAGAAATCCGAACGCAACGCGAAAGAGATCCTTTCCGCCCTTGCGGAGATGGGGGCTTCCGCCGACTATTTTTCCGCGTGTGCTCTTCCCTGCCCCGCCTTCGGCCAAAAGGAACGAAAGAAGAAAGGAGACGGCGAGGAAATGGTTTCCCACATCGAACGCCTTGCCGCGATCCGGGATAAAGTCAGGGACATCTTTTCGGAAAACGCGGGGGTGCGGACGCGGGAAGAGGAACTCGCCGCATACCTGTCCTCGGGAGAAATTGCGGAATGCCTTGCGGAATACCTGCTCCGGTTCGACGATCGCTTCGGCGAACTCAAACGGGAGCGGGCGTTGCTCGATTATAACGATCTGGAACATGTGGCGCTGTCGCTGCTCACCATGCCGGCCGTCGCCGAAGAAGTGCGCAAGAGATATAAATATGTATTTGTCGACGAATATCAGGATGTGAATCCCGTCCAGGAAAAAATACTCTCCGCGGTGGGCGGGGAAAACGTGTTTCTCGTCGGCGACATCAAGCAGTCCATTTACGGCTTCCGCGGCAGTAAGTCGGTGTTTTTTGCGCGGAAACAGCAGGAGTACGAAAGGGCGCCAAACGCCTCTTCCCTGTACCTCACCCGTAATTTCCGAAGTTCCGACGCCGTGCTCGAAGCGGTCAATGCTCAGTTCGTGCTGGCGATGAAAAAGGATTCTGCCGGGATTGATTATTCTTCCGGTTCCGTCATGGAGAGAGGGGGCAGGTATGCGGTGAACAGCGGCCGGGTACAGATTCATTTTCCGGAAAAGGAGAAGTCGGAAAAGGGCGGGCCCCGGGGCGTGTACTCGGTGGAGAAAAACTGGCTGAAGCAGCGGAACGCGGCTTCTTCCTATGCCGCCTGTATCCGCCGCATCATCGAGCGGGAGCGCAACGCCCGGTATTTCGATCCCGACAGCGGCGAGTTCCGGCGGGTGGAATATTCGGACATCGCCGTTCTGTCCCGGAAAAAAGGGGGGAGAATCACGGAGGTGATCTCCGCTCTGACGGAGGAAGGGATTCCCGTCACTGCGGCCGCGGCGGTCAATATCTGCGATTATCCGGAGGTCAAAACGCTCATCGATATTCTCGACCTCATCGACAATGCGCAACAGGACATTCCGCTCTGTTCCGCGCTGATGTCCGCGATGGGGGGACTGACCGCGGAAGACCTTGCGCGGATACGGATTGCCTACCCGGAAAAGCGCTTTTTCCGCGATTGCTGCCGGGCTTATTCGGAAGAAGTACAGGACGGACTGGCGGAAAAACTGCGCCGGTTTTACGAATATCTGGATAACCTCCGCTCGCTGTCGGCGGTGGAAGACGCCGGGGAATTGCTGGTCGGCATTCTTTCGGAAACGCAGATGGAAGCGCGCCTTCTGTCGCGGGATAACGGAGAGGAGTGCCTGCGCCGCATACACCGTTTCATCGCGGAGACCGTGGAGCCGGAGCCTTTGTCGGTGCACGCGTTTCTCGACCGGCTTCGGGCGCTGGACAACCGGATCGAATACAGTGAGAACGGCGGGGAAAATTCCGTCCGGGTGCTGACCATGCACGCGTCCAAGGGGCTGGAATACCCCGTTGTCATCCTGGACGATCTCAGCGCTCCTTTTCACGGCGCAGACCGCGATGAAGTGCTGCTTGACGAGGAGTTCGGACCGGCGCCAAAATGTTATCGTCCGGAATCCATGACCGTCAGTTCCACGTTGCTCCGCCGGCTCTGCGAGAAACGCGGTCAGGCGGATGAAATCCGGGACGAACTCAATCTGTTTTATGTGGCGCTGACGCGCGCAAAATACGGATTGCACCTGATTTTTACTTCCCGTCCCCCGATGTCCGATGTGAAATATGCAAAATCCTTTTCGGAATTTGTGGATTTTTCCGTATGGGAGAAATATATCGCGGAGGAGGAGAACGACGAACTGCCCTATCAGGAACGGCAGGCGCTCGTACTCTCCCCCGATGAAAAACTCTCGGAAGAAATCGTCCGCGCATTCACCTGGAAATATGCCTGGCCGCAAACAATCAATCTGACCGTAAAAAGTTCCGCCACCGAGATGATGGAGCGTGAGGACAAACGTGCGGACGAGTGTGCTCCGCGCGAATATTCCCGGGAATACTATTCCGTCCCCGTATTGTTTGACGAGCCGGAGGAGGATGCGGAAGAAGCGGAACTCCCGGAAACCCCGGAAACCCCGGATGCAGACGAGAAGGAGAAGACGG
>DVMZ01000131.1 GCA_018714725.1 Candidatus Scatosoma pullistercoris | reverse complement strand
TTCGACGCGACTTTGAATCCGTTGATGTATTTTGCCGTGGCGTAGACAAACACCGCCGAAGCCCCGCCGTAGGGGCGAAGTTCGCAGGTCATTTTGCCGTTTTTGACTTCTTTTCCGTCCGCCCGCAGGATCCTGTGCCATTCCCGGAAAGTGGACTTTGTCCGCTCGCCCGATTCCGCATAATACAGACATGCCCCGTCGAGAATCCCGCCTTCGTCAAATTCCACCTCCGCCCGAAGCGTTCCGTTTTCGTTTTTGAGAGAAATATTCAGCGGTTTGGGAATGTAAATTTCCCGGCCTTTCAGATTGCGTTCCAGAAAGAGATCCATATCCGCAATCGCGTCCGGGCCGATACACGAACCGCTGTCCGCCGAATAGGTGATGGCGCTTCCGTCCGGGGCGCCGATCCGGGAATAAGTATCATAAGCCCGGTCGTAATCAAAGGTTTCGTCCCGGAGCGCGCAGAGCATCAGCACCGGACATTTGACGAACGGCGCCCACGACTGCGATTCGATCCCCGCAATATAGCGGTGGCGTTCGTCGCTCATATTGTTTTCCGCGTTATCCGCGAATTTACCGATATTCCGATAGGCCCGCCATCCCGCCGCATTGACGAGCACGCCGCAGCGGACGGACGGCGAAAGCATCGCTTTCCAGGCGATCTCCCCGCCCGTGCGGATCCCCACAATTCCGATTTCCGTCACGTCTTCCCGCGTTTTCAGATACTCGATCGAGTACAGGGCGACGGAAATCCACTCGAACCAGCAGGTTTTGTCCGCGTCCTCCGTCAGCACGTCCAATCCGCCGCTTTCCGAGCTGTTCGCATAGGACAAGGAAGGCGGATACGCCGTATGCGGCGAGGAAGCGCCGTCCCCGCGTTCCCCCGAATAGTCGGGCATGAGCACGGCATATCCCTTATCGATGAAATAATACAACAGCTCCTGATCGAGCTCCGTTCCGGCGTCGGGCAGAAGGAGCACTACGGGAAATTTTCCGCCGGACGACGGCTTTCCGAACATGGCAAAAATGCGCACGTCCCCGTCCTCCGCCGCGCGGCCGGAATAGACGACGTCCGAAAACACCATCCCCGCCGCCTTATCCTCCGTGCGGTTCAGCACTTCCGGATTCAGCGGATTGCTCACGTCAAATTTTTTCCATAACGATACGGCACTTAAAATCATGTCAGATTCCCTTTTTCTTTGCCGGGTGCTTTCTCTTTTACCCCTCGGCCTTTTCCTTTCTTTTTTTCGGCCTTTCCCTTTCCGCCCGGAGCCGCGGCTTACCGTTTCCGCCGGGTCTCCGGCAAGGCTTCAGTAGGCTTCCACCCGCACCGAGGAGCCCCTTTGCTCCGTCGCGCCGGAAACGAGAATTTTGTGATCGATCCGGTGTTTCAGTTCTTCCACATGCGAGATGATTCCCACCGAAAAATTCCGGCTCCTCAGCTTTTCCAGCACATCCATCACGGTGTCCACCAGCTTTTCGTCCAGCGTTCCGAACCCCTCGTCCAGAAAGAAAAATTCAATCGGCCGGAGGGATTTTGCGCAGATGGCGCCGCTGAGCGCCAGAGCCAGCGACAAGGACACCAGAAAGGTCTCTCCGCCCGAAAGCGTCCTTACGCTCCGGAGCGTTCCGCCGTTGAGATTGTCCCCCGCGCGGAATTCGTCCTCGTAGCGCAGGAAATATCTCCCGCCCGTCAAAGACAACAGCGTGCGGCTGGCCGAAACGCACACCTCCTGCAAATACTCCGAAGCGATAAATTCCATAAATTTGCCGCGCTGAACCAGAAGGCGGAGCTTTTCCAGTAATTCCCGCTCCTTTTCTTTGACGGCACATTCGCGGCCGATTTCCCGGCAACGCGCCAGAAGCCCCGCAATCCGGTCCGTTTCCTGCTTCCCCACCGCGATTTCCTGAATCAGGCGTTCGTTTTCCGAAGCGAGGCTCCTTTTCCTTTCCTCCGCTTCCGAAAAGCGGGTTTCGGAAAAGCCGTCGAATTTTTCCGCGGGAATTTGCGAAAGGCGGTTTGCCGTCAGATTGTACTCCTCGAAAAATGCGTCGCATTCCCCTTTCGCGCGCTTGCTGTCGCCGATCTCCGCAACCAGCGAGCGGGCTTCCGTCTCCCCGGAAAATCCGTTCTCTTTAAGGAGGGCCGCAAGCGCCTTTTCCGCCTCTTCCGCCTGCCCGGCGTACAGTTCCGCCTGCGCGCGGCTACTCTCCCTGGCCCCCGTCCATTCCGTCTGCTTCTTCTCCGCCTCCGCGATGTCGTCCTCCGCCTTCTTTTTGGCGCGCTTGACCGCTTCCAGCTGTTTTTTCACCTCTTCCGGGGTACCCAGGTCTTTGACCAACTGTATTTTCTGCTTCGCCGCCTCCCAGCGTTCGCGGTAGTGTTTTCCGTCCTCTACAACGCGTTCTTTTTCCCGTTCGTTGGCCTCAAACGCCTGTTTGCGCGCTTCGATCTCCCGGCGCTTTTCGGACAATTCCGCCCGCTTTTTCTCCGCCTTTTTAAACTCCTGCTGCGCCGCCGCGATGTCGAAAAACCGATCGCTTCCCTTTTCCGCCGGCGCATATTTGCGGATCAACGCCGCAACGTCCTCTTCCGTCTCGGGATATTTTCTGCCGAGTTCCCTCAGATCTTCCC
Organism: Candidatus Scatosoma pullistercoris; assembly: GCA_018714725.1. GTDB lineage: Bacteria > Bacillota > Clostridia > Christensenellales > Borkfalkiaceae > Scatosoma > Scatosoma pullistercoris. The sequence continues at coordinate 2,866 of DVMZ01000131.1, read as the reverse complement.
GGATTTCCCCGCAGGTTTCCGAAACCAGCACGTCCCTGAACGAGCGGCGGAGATATTCCGTAAAGGATTCATCCTCGCCGAGCGCCGCTTTTTCCGCGTCCGCTGCGGCCAGCAGGCCGTTGAAATCCTCTTCGGGGACTTTATTTTTCAACTCTTTGTAACGCGCCGTGCACGCTTTAAGTTTTTCTTCGGCCGCAAGGCAGGCCTTTACGTCCTCTTCGGCCGATTCCAGCTTTCCCAGCGCCATTGCAAGGCTTTCCGCGCGCTCTTCCAGCCCGCTCGTCCGCAATGCGTTCCTTTGCACCCGGACGGCCTCCTGCGCCGCCGCAAGGAAGGTTTCCGCCTTTTCCGCCTGCGCTTCCGCCAGCGCTTTCTTCTTTTTAAGCTCGGCCAGCTCCGCCGATTTGTCCCGCACGGCGACCGCCGCGGCATACCGTTCCAGTTTTTCGCGCCGCTCGGCATAGAACGCCAGCTTCTCCTCCGCGCGGGCGGCTTTCAGCTTCAAGGCGTCATATTCTTTCTTTTCCTCCGCCAGCCGGCTGACGGCCGTAAATTCCTTCTCCGCCTTTTCCAGAGCCGCTTTTACGCCGGCCAGCCCGGCTTGCGCAGCATCCAGCTTTTTTTGTTCTTCTGCCAGCCGCTCTTCCGTGCCCTCGGCGTTTTCCTGCAAACGGGAGCGAAGAACCGCCAGGTCGTTCTCCGCCGCCTGACAGCGGTCGCGCACCGCTTTGGAAAGCCGGTCTCCGTATTTTTCCAGATCGAACAGGCGGGACACCAGCTGCAACCGCTCGGCCGGACGGGCCTTGACCAGCCCCGCAAACTCCCCCTGCGGCAACGCGATACATTTTTTGAAATCCTCGAAGCTCAGCCCGATGATCTCCTCGATGCGCGCGTCCACTTCGTTGACCCCTTCCGCCAGGCCTTCCCAGGTCCCTTTTTCTCCGAGCCGATACAAAAAGGCTTTGGCGACGTTGTTCTTCCGCCGCCGCTCCCGCTGCGCACGGTAAGTGTGGCGCGCCCCGTCGTGCACGATCTCGAAATCGTAAATGACATAGGCTTTGTCGCACTTGTAGTTGATGGAGTCCGTCCCCGAAGAACGCTCGATTTTGCCGTAGAGAGCGAAATGAATGCAGTCCAGAATGGTGCTTTTCCCGCTTCCCGTATCTCCGAAAATACCGAACAGGCCGCCTTCGAGCAACTTTGAAAAGTCGATCTGCGTTTTTTCCGAAAAACTGTTGACGCCGCAGAATTCGAGATACACGGGTTTCATTCGCTTCCTCCTTTCCGGATTTTCGGCCGGGATTTACAGGTACGGGCGCCGTCCGGACGACGGCGGGCAAGAACTTTCCTTCGATTGTGATGACGACTGCCGTTTTTCGCCCTTTGCCGGCAACGGATTGCAGAGCAGAGACCGCACGGCGGGCAAACGGTCGGACAAACCACCGGGACAACCATTGAACAAACGAACGGGGGAATTTTTATTTTTCCGCTTCCCGGAGCACGGACAGGAACAGCGTGCGCAGTTCCTCTTTCGGCGGTTCGCCGTATTGCAGGCGATAAAATTCCCCAAAGAGTTCGGAATCGGACAGTCCCTTCCTCGATTCAAAGCCGAGCGTTTCCGCGCTGTTCACTTCCGCGATCAGGGAAACCAGATTGGAATGCGCGGAGAGCGCCGATGATTCGGCAGAGGTCAACGGAGAGGAAAGGTGCAGCCTGAGTTCCGCCAGCGCGTCGGGATAGAGGTCGAGCAGTTCTTCGCCCCGCGCGGGAGAATCCGCTTCCAGGCGGACGAGACGGCGGCCGGACATAAGGGGCACGTCGCGCAGGTTTTCCACGCCGCGGGCCGTGAGATCGAACAATTTCACCCCTTTCTCCCCGTCCGCTTCGTCAAAGGAATACCGGAGCGGAGAGCCGCTGTAATAGCAGTTTCCCCGGCCCATATGCTGGCGTTTGTGCAGATGTCCCAGCGCGATGTAATCGCTGGGCGGCAGCGCGTCGAGCGGCACCGCGCGGGCGCCGCCGAGATCGATTTCCCGCTCGCTTTCCGAAGTGACGCCGCCCGCCACAAAAATATGCGAAAGGAATACGGAAGGCAGATGCTGTGTATTGCCGGCCTCCCCTTCGGCTATCCATTTTTTCATGCGCTCCGCAAACGGGAGATCGGATTTCTCCTCTTTGAACCGCGCCTCGTTGGGATACGGGAGGGTATTCACGAACACTTTTTCGTCCCGGTCGTTGGCGAACACCGCCCAGCCCATGCCCGAAGAGACGGGCCGGACGCGGCGGGAAGAACTGCACGGGAGCGGTTTTCTCGCATTGCCGACGATATAGATGCCGAGTTCCTCGGAAAGGGGCGCCGATGCGGACAGGCGCACGCCGTCGTCGTGATTGCCGCTGATGATCAGCACGGCCCGGTCCTCGCCCGCCACCGCCCGGATTTTGGAAAAGAACAGATCTTCCGCTTCCGCGCTCGGGAGGTAAGTGTCGAAAATGTCGCCGGCCACGAGGACGAGTTCAACTTTTTCGGTCTCGCAGATCCGGACGATTTCGTCCAGCACCGCCGCCTGTTCGTCCAGGCGGTCGCGCCCCATCAGGCGCTTGCCGATATGCCAGTCGGACGTATGCAGGATTCTCATGCCCGGTCTCCTCCCCGAAACGCGCAAAATTTTTATGCAAAAGCGAATGAAAAAGTCTTGCTTTTGCCGCCGAAAAAAGCTATAATGAACATATCCCGCCGTCGGGGCGGAAACAGTTATTCCGTTTCATTATACAACATTTCTTCCAAGAAAGCAAGGAAACTGAAAAGGGAGAAAAAAATTTTTCCAAATAAACACGCGGAGCCTTTTATGTCATTTTGTTCCTTCTC
>DVMZ01000130.1 GCA_018714725.1 Candidatus Scatosoma pullistercoris | reverse complement strand
GGATTGTTGTGGCAACCCGACAAAACGCCGAGGCACATCCCTGCCGCAAGAAAGACCGATATGAGTTTCTTTGTGTTCATTATTTTACCTCACTGATTTATCTTTGACTGTTCCTGCAATGGAACGAGTATGTTTACAACAGTTCTGCTTTGCGCGGCCGCCCCGCGCAAAGCCGCCGTATTATTAAGCAACAGTGACTGTGACCGGCTCGCTGCCTGCGGCGGGGGTATAGCTCTGACCTTCGCCAAGCGTGCCGAATATGCCCTCATACGAAGTACCCTGACCGTACTGCACGGGAATGCCGTACGCCGAGCCGAATGAGGAAACATTGATCGAACAGCCGACAAATGCGATGCCCGATAAGTTTTCCAGATTCAAACCTTCCGCATTGCCGGCAAGCAATCCGATATAATAGCTCGGCTCCTCGCCGGACAGCGCATATGTCAGCGTGACGGAATAGGTAACGTTTTCAAACACAACATTGCGGAGAATGCCGCCTTCGCCGAAGGTAAACATACTCTGCTCGGCTGATGCGTTGCGCGAATCCTCGACCGTTATATTGCTGATCGTATGCCCGTTCCCCTCGAACACGCCCGTAAAATCGTCAAACCGGAAGGAATTGCCGCCAAGATCGATGTCTGCATCGAGGATATAATTCCCCTCGTCAAATTCCTGCCAGTTGAGTTGGCTGCTTCTGTTGATGATCGTCCACTCCCCTTCCAGCCACCGGACATAAACGGTGATTTCGGGCGTTTCGTCTGTGAGAACGAGCTGCGCCCAATCGGAAGTAGATCTTAAGCGGACTTCTTCTTGCTCCGCGTTCAGGTAGTAATAGTAATAGAAGGTGTGTCCGTCCCAACGGGGAGCGATGCCCGGCTGCGAAACGGGGCCTGCTTTGTCATAATCGGTATATTCTTTGTTTTCAACGCCGTCTGCCCGCGCATCTTCGCCGACGTCTACGATCAGCTTATAATTCATCGACCAATGCGCACTGAGATACAGCTTGCAGCCGTCCTCGTCGGGAAGGCGCATCGAAGAAAAATCCCAAGGAGATTCTTCCAAAATATAAGCGCCGCTGCCGTCCTTGCGGGGATTGCCCGATTCGTCGAGCTGAACGGGATACCAGGCGGAAACGTGCATATCCGTTCGCGTCGGCGCGCTGATCTGCGTGTTCTGCTCTCCGCCCGGTTCGATGATGGAGACGCCCGGTTTGTATTTGAAGGTGCGGATGCCCGTTGTATCCGACGGCCCGAACCTGCCCTCGCCTGCGTCGTAGATGACCGTTGCGGTATAACCGTTTTCTTCAGGCAGAAACGTATCGCTGCACGCGGCGACCGCGGAACACAGCAGCAGCACCGCCAGCAGACTCAAAATGACTTTTATCTTCGTTTTTCGTAACATATTTACCTCAAGCACCCAGCCACAGACGCAGCAAAAAATACATCAGCCCGAACCCCGCCAGAATGCAGCCGAGCATCGGGAGCATCGCGAGATACTGCGCGCGAACCGCGGCGCGGTATTTCCGTTTTTGTTCTTCCTTGCTCTCCTGCGGCTGCGCGGTTCTCTCCGCACGGCGCTTTCTGCGCCATACGCCGCGGTTCCAGGGCATCCATTCTGCCGACATATCGGCTATGGTGCGACCGTCATCCTCCTGCGTTTTTCTATCCATAAAAACCTCCGAAGATCATGCCCGCGCTCTGCGGGCGGCGTACAGCGGGAAAATCATGCAATATCGCCGAACGAGATCCCCGCGGGAAGCTGTTCCATCGCCTCCGTATCCACCGTAAACCGGGCGGGTATATCCGACCCGACCAGCAGCCCGCCGTCCTGCACGACCGAGAAACCGTTCTCCGCGCCGTTCGTGCGGACGCTGAACAGCGCAACTCCGTCTTCCCCGACCGCGACGAAATACGCCACGTTTTCATTTTCGTCGAGGACGGGAGTAAATACGATGCCGTCCTCCGCCACGGGAGTATATTCCGCCGTGCCGTCGATCTTCAGCGTATATTCGTAGCGGACATACCCGATGCTGCCATAAGAATCGACCGTGATTTCGTACAGTTTATAGCCGAAATCGTCAAAGACGGTATACACGGTGTCTTCCGACTTTGCCGTGTAGATGCCAGCCAGGTCGCTCCACCAATGCGCCTCGGAACCGTCGTCGGAACGCTCCTGCAGCAGTACGTCGATATACAAAATCCACAACTCGACCGTTTCGGAGCTTTCGGGTCTGCCGTAATTGTCGACCATGTTTCCGGTAAAATGCAATACGGTGTATTCAATGCCGTTCACCGTAATATTGCCTTCGGGAACGTATGTGCCGAGATATGCCTGCGTATAAGCGCTGCTCTCGTCCAGCACATACATATTGCCGTAGCCGTCCGTTTTGACCGTGTAATAGTAGGTTTTGCCGCCCATCAACGAGGTTTTGTAATACACGAGCGTGAGGTCTTCGCGGCTGTTATAGTAGGTATACGTCTTTCCGTCGAGCGACAGCGAACCGCGCCCGTCGCACACTTCAGCCGTGCGCGAAGCAGTGTCCTCCGCATAGGCGGGCGTACCGTCTTCGCCGTAGGTAACCTTCGTTTCCCCGACGAGGGTAACGGAATTTTCCCCGACCTGCGCAGTGCCGAACGCCACTACGCGGCCCTGTGCATCATATTCGCGGAAATACGCCTTGTCCGCGACACTGTACACGATGACCGAGCCTGCGGAGACTGCCGAGGAAAGCTTTGCATAGCGCCAGCTGTCGACAAGCGGGTTGGAGCTGTACGCAGGCATCTTTACTTTCACTTCAGAAGCGAGGTTATTGTAGCCGGAAACATCCCATTGCATGTCTGCCCGCACATTCATGATCATATATACGGAACTGCCGACGGTGAGATCTACGCGGGCATAGTTCCCGTCCGTAAATCCGGAGAACACCGCCTTGCCGCTGCCCGAAACGGACGAGCCGTCTGCGCCTTTCAGTCCGCTCAAGGCGACCGTGTATCCTTCCTCTCCGAAAGTTTTGGAGGGATCCGCCGCGGCGGAAGCGGTGTATTCTTTCAGTTCATCCCCTTCAAAGAAGGAAAGCTGCGCCGTACCGTCGCCGTGCAGGAACAGCCGCGCCGTGTAAGGGCTGTCGGGATTGAGCTCCGAATAGACGCCCGCCTCGCTGCCGATCAGTTGCACGCCCGTGCCTTCCGTTTCAAAGCGCACGGTGTAACGATGGGCGCTCTCCCCCGTACCGACGGTGAAGTAGAAAATGCCGTATCCGGTTTCGCCGGAAGTATAGGTGCCGAGATAGTAATAGGCCGCGTCGCCGTTCACCGCCGTACCCGAGTCGGGCGTGAACGTATAATGCAGCTCTCCGAACCCGTCCGCCTCGACTTTCATCGTGCCTTCGCCGTCGCCGCCCGTCATACGGAAGGAATAAACTCCCTGCATGCCGTCCGCGTTTTCAAACACATTCATCGCCGTTCCGGACTGGGTCGGCACTTCCCGGGTCAGCCGGTACATCGCATTCTGCGCGCCTTCCGACGTTTCTATCGTCACTTCCACCGTGTTCTCTCCGCCGGCAGGCACATAGCTGCCCGAAAGAATCCCGTCGCCGGAAATGCTCTCCATATAAATCACTTCGCCGTATCCGTCCAGGATAATGAGCGGGAAATAATAGATGCTGCCCGAACCGTTCATATAATAATAAGTTCCGGCGCAGTCGTCTCTGACGAGAAAGACGTCCGTCTGTTCCGCATCCTCTCCCTCGCCGTAAGTGAGCGTCCCCAGCGCAAACACAAATTCCACCGCGCCGTCGTCTGAGACAAAGGAATAACTGGTGCCTTCCGGCATATAAGTGCCTTCCGCCGTCTTCTTTTCGCCGTTTTCGGTATAGGTATATACCGCGCCGTCCACGCCGTCCAGTACGATCGTCTCGGCAGCGACAAGTTCTTCCGCCATCCAGTCGTAACGGGAGAAGGTGAGCGCAAATGCCTCGTAATAATAGACAAACGAAGCTCCGTCCGCCGCAACGCGGCCGCGGGGAAGAGAATTGTCGTTTGCCCCTTTTCCAAAATAGAAAGTGCGGGTAGCCTCGTCGTAAATCCCCTTCCGGTCCTCCGCATACTGGCGTTCGAGCACGATCGTCCCCGGTTCTTCTTTCAGGACATACAGGACGTCCTTGCCGCCGTTGGCGTCGGTGATTCCCAGATTCCAGCAGGCATACAGCATGAGCGTGGAGCTCGCCGTAATTTTATCCCCCGACTGATAGACCACTCCGCCGCGCGGCGAAGTCGCCCAGCCGGCAAAGCGGTACCCTTCGATCGAATAGCCGTTTGCGGGAATTTCCGTCTCATAACTGTAATATGCGGAACCGTTCGCCATCTCTCCTTCGACGGTCGCATCCTGCGGGGCGTTGTCGAAGTAATAGACGGTGTACACCGACAGATCGTAATAGGCTTTGAATACATTTCCTTCCGTGCCCAAAACGAGCGGCTGCGTCCTGGTCTTGTTCAGCTTATAGCCGGTCGGCGCTTTCAGGGAAGAGGAAAGATCGACGGCGTCTCCCAGATAGCCGCTCCCGCCTTCCGTCTCCGCGTCGGCGTCCAACGTGTATTCCTCGCTCTCCGGGGCGCTCTGCAGATAGATCTCCACGGTATAAGCCGCCGTGTAACGGGCGGTGAGCCGGATCCCGGCCGCCGGCATCGTCACATCCTCGCCCAGAGGCGCGTCGCCTTCAAACCAGCCCGCAAACGTCACCCCTTCCGGCGTGACGGGCACGATATCGGCGACAAAACCGGAGACGTCCGCCCCGATCTCCATTTCATACACCGCGGTTTCCAGCGTCCCCACGCCTGCGTCCAGCGTGAGCATCGCCTTGGGAATTTCGGTGAATTTGGCATAATAAGTGATGTTTTTCTCGGGCATGACGGAGGGAATTTCCGTCTCTTCTCCCGAAAAATCGGAAGCGGTAAACCAACCGTCAAATACCCACCCGTCCTTCTCGGGATCCGCAGGGGGCTCGATTGCCGCACCCGCCTCCGCCGTAATCGGCGCTATCTCCGTTCCGCCGTTCGTCACGAACGTAAGCGTATACGACTTGGCGCCGCACGCCACTGCGCCCAATGACAGGAGCACCAGCAACAAAACGCTCACGATGACCAACCATGTTCTGCGTACAGGATTTTTCATAACTCTCCTTAGTCTCTCCTTTTAGTAATGTCGGACTCTCCGCCTGCCGCCTTCGCCGGAGTCTGTCGGATCGTCTGCCGGAACGCCGGCGGGACGGAATCCCGACAAAATAAGGCCGGCAATCAGACCGGCAATGACGGAATATACTGTTTATACTATACCAAATAGTACCCCACTTACCCCGCTTCTGTCAAGCAAATAAAAGTAAAAAACAAAATTTTCATATATCAAATTTTATGATTCCGGCCATAAGGAAAACAAATGAACCCGCCGCCCGTCCGATTTTTTAATCCGTCGGATTCCGCCTTGTCCCTTTTCGCGGTTTTTTGTCCGGACGCCGGACTTTTTATGCCGTTCGTGAAATCCCTGCCCGCCCTGTCCGAAAAATATCCGCGCAACAAAACGCCGGATGACAAAAAACGGCAAAAAATTTCCCGTAAAGGTATTGACAGAAAAAACTTTCGGGGATATAATATCATCAGTCGGCCGTTTGCGCAATACGCCCGACGTTAAAAAACCGTTTTGCTCCCGCAGGCAAAAAATGCTTTCCGGTCGATTCTTCTGCGCTCCGGAAGAATTTTGCGTCCGGCTTCGGAGAAAACCGTCGATAAATTTTCAGATAAGGAGAGAATATTATGAAAACCTGTCCACGCTGCGCCTTTGAAAACAAAGACGGCGCAAAATTCTGCGTAAAATGCGGACAAGCTCTGGACAAGCACTGTCCCAAATGCGACAGCGTCGTGGAACCCGACGAACTTTACTGCCACGTCTGCGGAACCCGCCTGGACGGAAAGAGAGTCTGTCCCGCCTGCAACGCCGCCAACGAGCCGGACAGCGCTTTCTGCGAAAACTGCGGCACCCCCCTGAACCTTTCAGGCCCTGCCGCGGTCTGGCCGAAACCTGTTCAAAAAAAGAGTGCCAGCGGCAAGCGTATTTTCGACATCGTGCGCGCTTCCGTGGCTTTGGCTTTCTCCCTGATCATGTTCATTTCCTGCTTTTTCAGCGTAGGGAAAATCTCTCCTTCCGCGACCTTCGACGTATTCGATATAGAAGAAGTCGGTCATATAAAAATCACGTCCGTCGACGTAATCGAAGGGGCGTTTTCCCTGCTCGACCCCATGTCGGACAGAGAATTTTTTTCGGATTTTACTTCCTTTGCGCTCGAACACCTCTCCTCAAAGGAACAGGAACTGTTGGAAAACGGCTCGCCTGCTCAACAAACGCAGGTCATGATCAAGCTGCTGGAAGATTATAACGTACTGAAAGTATTTTCATTGGAAGAAGTCACGAAATACTCCGCATCGGTAAAAGCCGAACTGTGGATTGCCGCCGTTTTATCGCTCGGTTACATACTGCTCTGTACGGCATTTCTGATCCTGTCCGTCATCGATTTCGTCTTTGTCCTCTCAGGCAAAAAACGCATCCGGGCAACATTGAAACTCAACGTCGTTCTGCTGGCCATACTTTTAAGTCTGAATTTCTTTTTGAAAATGGTTTTTTCGCCCAACTGGAAGGATATGGCTCCCGGAATCAGCATGGTATTGATTTTCGGAATTCTGTTCATCGGACTGGAAATTGCCGGGCGGATTGTCAGCGGCGAACTCCGGTTTTCCAAAAAACAGCTGGCTTCCTATATTTCCGCGGGCGTCGGCGCGGTGATTGCGCTCGTCGTCCTGTCCCTGGCTGCCGGCTCGATCGTAACGGTCCGCTGTTCGGTTTCTTCGCTTACGGAAAGCTTTAAAGGCGGCTACTCGGCCAGTGCCCTGTCGAAAGGCTGGGATGCGTTATTGCAGGCCAATGAAAATCCGGACATTTTCGGTCAGGCCGAAACCACAATTCTGACG
>DVMZ01000129.1 GCA_018714725.1 Candidatus Scatosoma pullistercoris | reverse complement strand
AAGGCGGCGGCGCGGAAGTGCTCAAAGGGGTTTCGTTCACCATCCGCAAGGGGGAGACGGTGGCCCTGGTGGGCTCGTCCGGCGGCGGGAAAACGACTATCTGTCATTTGCTGCCGCGCTTCTATCTCCGGGACGGCGGCACGATTTCCGTCGGCGGCACCGATATCAACGACGTCTCTTCGGCACTGCTCCGCAGCAAGATCGCCGTAGTGGCGCAGGACGTGTTTCTGTTCGCGGGCAGTATCCGGGACAATATTCTCTACGGTTCGCCCGATAAGTCGGAGGCCGAGATGGTTCTTGCCGCTAAGCGGGCAAACATTCACGACTATGTGATGAGCCTGCCGAACGGCTACGATACCGAAGTGGGGGAACGCGGCGTGCGCCTTTCGGGCGGACAGAAACAGCGTATCGCGATCGCGCGCGCCTTTCTCAAAAATCCGCCCGTCCTCATACTCGACGAGGCGACGAGCGCACTCGACAATATGACCGAAATGCAGATTCAGGCCTCTTTGTCCGAACTGTCCAAAGGCCGCACCACGCTGGTGGTGGCGCACCGGCTGTCCACCGTCAAGAACGCGGACGAGATTCTCGTCGTCACCGACGGCTGCATTTCCGAGCGGGGCACGCACGATCAGCTGGTGGCGCAGGGCGGGCTGTATGCGGAGCTGTACCGCTATCAGTTCCGCGAATAAGCGCGGAAAAGAGCGTAATAAGAAGGTAATAAACGCATAGGCGGGCCGCATTCCGGCCGATTGCCGAGGAGGAAAAATAGGAAAAGATGGAATATAAAATCGACGACAAAGAACTGAATCCCGCCGCGTTTCTCGCATTTGTCAACCGGGTATGGCCGGGAGAGTACGACGAAGAAAAGACGGGCGCAGAGGGCTTTTACGAAAAAAACGGCTGTAAAAAGGGATTGCGTTCGTACGTTCTCGAACGGAAAAACTGACGGACGTTTTTCGGGCAGAGCGCCGCTTCTGAAAGGCGCTGTATCGGAAAGGAGCATACCATGTATAAGATCATGTTTGTTTGTCACGGCAATATCTGCCGTTCGCCGATGGCGGAATTCGTTATGAAAGATCTCGTCCGGAAGGCCGGGCGGGAAGGAGAGTTTTTCATCGCTTCCTCAGGGGTTTCCTCCGAGGAAATCTGGGGGGATACCGGCAATCCCGTCTATCCGCCCGTCCGGGCGCTGCTGGCGGCGCGCGGGATTTCCTGCGGGGACAAACGCGCCGTTCAGCTGACGAAAGCGGACGGGGACAGATACGACCTCTTTGTCTGTATGGACGAGGGAAATCTTCGCGGCGCAAAGCGCATTCTGGGCGCCGGAAACGCGGGAAAATGCCGGAAACTGCTCTCGTTTGCGGGCGGGGACGAAGATGTTTCCGATCCCTGGTACACGCGGGATTTTCAGACGGCTTACGAGGATATTCTCCGCGGCTGTCAAGGGATTCTCGAAGAGGTGTAAAGGACGGAGAACGGCGGCGGGTCCGCCCGAAAGGCCGGGCAGGGAAGAGACGAAGGCCGACAGAGAGACTGATAAGGGCCGCAAAGGACCTGTCAATATAGAAAGACGGCGGGCGGCAGAGCAAAAGCTCTGCCGCCCGCTGTTGCGATACGCTACAGGAGCCTTTTTGCAAAGGCCGGGAATTCATGGTTTCGGGCCGAACCCCAAACGAACAGTGTAAATTTTTCGCCGGCCGGGTTTGTCCGGCCTTGAAGCCGCAGTTTGCCTTTTGTTTTCGCCTGCGCCGGCAGTACAGACGGAGCGGCGCCTGAAATCAGCGCTTTTTGCGGAACAGCGAATGTAAAAATCCCTTTTTGGCGGGCGGCTCGGAGCCTTTCAGAACTTCCCGGCTTTCCGTCACGTCGTTTTCTTCGTCGGCGCCATCGTCCGATGTTGCGCTGAATTCCGGGTCGTCCTCGGGAAAACCGTCGGAACCGACGTCGAAGTCATCCGTAAATTCAGGCTCTTCGTCCGTTTCTTCCTCTTCGTCCGCATCACTGCCGCGGGTTCCCTCCGCAAAGGCGGAAAGGGCGAGTTTGTCCCATTCGTCCGAGGCATAGGAGGGAGCGGAAGGGGCGGAGCCGGGTTGGTCCGGCCGCTCCGTGGCGGCGGGAAGGGCGGGCGTTTCCCGGGGCGTTTCAAAAACTTCCTTGTCGGGAGAAAGCGCCGTTTCTCCTTTCAGCCAGCGTTTCACGAGCGAGAACAATCCGTTTTTCCCGGGCGCGGCGGAGGAGACGGGCGCCGCGGGCGTTTCCGGCTCGGGGGACGGAGCAGAGTAACCGGTGTCCCGCTCATCGGCCCGCCTGCGTTTTTCCGAGGCCTTGAGGAGCTCGGCGCGGGTGCGTTCCGATTGTTTTTCCTGCTTTCTGCGTTCCTTTTCCGATTGTTTCGCCGCGGTGCGCGCCACTTCGCGGCGGATTTTTTCCTCTGCTTTTTTGCGTTTTTGTTCGGCGCGGTACGCCTCCACTTTTTCTTTCAGCCGGAGCTGGTTTTTTGTCATTTCCTTTTGCGGGGTCACTTCTTTGCCCGTCATTTTCTTGAAGAAATTGCCGACCGAGCGGACGGGTTTCAGCATGCTGTCGAGGTCGGCTTCCAGTGCTTCGATGATGAAATTCACCCGGTTGGTGAGAATTTTGATAAGCACTTCAAAGATGATCTGCAGGCACCAGCCGACGATCATGAGGGCGGCGAGAACGACGGAGACGGGGGAAACGTGTTCGACGGCGGTGCAGATGCCGTAAATGGTCAACCCCAGCGTGAACAGCTTGACGAGCCTTTTGCACCAGACGTAAACCGCGGTGCCGCGTTTTTTCAGGGCTTTGCCCTCGGGGGATTTCCCCAATGAAGTCACCGTCAGGAAAAAGACGAAATAAGATACGGCAAGAACAAACAGAATGATGTTCAGGGCGAGGTATCCCGTCTTTGCGATGAAAGTGTAGATGAGATAAATTATGTAAATGATCTGTGTGGCGACGTTGCGTATGTAATCCGTCCGTTTCAGGTCGGATACCGTCTGCCGGATCGCCATCTTCGTATAATCGAGCATAAGATTCTCCCCGGTCGGCGCTGCTTTTTTGTACGCCTTGCAATTCTATTATACAACAAAACAGAGAGAAGTCAAACAGATTCCGCCAGGAAATTTTTTCATTCCGCCGCGTTTCCGGCGTTTTTTTGCCGGAAACGCGGCGGAATGTCCGAAAAAACGAAAAACGCATTTCCCTGTCCGACCGCTTGCTTTTTGGGCCGCCGGTGTGGTACAATGGTGTCGGAAAAAAGAAAAGCAACTGCGGTTGCAGAGGTACACATGTTGTTTCATAAAAAGAAAGAGACCGGATTTTCCGAGTCTTCGGAAAAGGAGTCCGGGCAAAAGGATGCGGCCGGACAAGATGCGTTAAAAACCGGAAAGGGCGAAAGAGAACTTTCCTCCGTTCCGAACGCAAAGCGGTACGCCGCGGCTGCGAAAGAGGACGTTTCGGGATTTTCCGATTCCATATCCGACGCTTTCCGCCGGAAAAACGAAAAGACGTTTTTCGCACTGGTGATTGCGTCCGTCGCGGTGATCATTTTGCTGGTCGCGGGGGCGCTGGCCGATCTCCTGGTGCTTTGTTTTGAGGTCAACCGGATATTCGGGTATACCATGGTTGCGCTGACGGTGCTTCTGGTGGCGATTTTTATCGTGCGTCCGGTCGTAAAAGTGCTGTTTGCCAGGTTTTTCATCACCGACGTGACGGCGGAGAACTGCGATATGGCGCGGCGGAGGAATTATCGGGCGCTCAGAGAAACCGCCCGCGCGCTGGTGGAATATAACGCCGACCCGCGGCACCGTAAATACCGGTATCTCTCGCCGGAGCGCACGGAACAGATTTCCGACGCGCTGGATGCGGGGGACCGCGCGGGGCTGAAAAAGGCGATGCGCGAAGCGTATGCGACCGACGTCGGCGGCTTTGCCAACTCCCTCATCTGGAAGAACGCCGGAAAAGCCTTTCTCACCACCTCCATTTCTCAGAACGACAAGATCGACGCGCTGTCCGTTCTGCTGGTCAATCTTTCCATGATCAAACAGATCGTCGGGGTGTACGGCTACCGTCCGTCGTATGCGAAACTCTTCCGCA
>DVMZ01000128.1 GCA_018714725.1 Candidatus Scatosoma pullistercoris | reverse complement strand
TTAATGACAGACCGTAAGACTCCAGCTTCTGGATGACTTCGTCCAGAGATTTTCTGCCGAGGTTTCTCACCTTGAGCATATCGTCTTCCGTCTTTTTGGTTAAATCTTCTACCGTATGAATGTTTGCTCTCTTCAGGCAGTTGTAGGAACGGACGGAAAGGTCCATTTCCTCGATTGCCATTTTCAGCACCTGCTGCTGTTTGTCATCGTCCGTCTTGACGAGGATATCCATACCCTTGATCGTATCGGAAAGATTGACGAACAGATTGATGTGATCCTGCATGATCTTCGCCGCAAGAGAGATGATCTCTTTGCCGGAGAAGGTGCCGTCCGTCCACACTTCCAGCGTCAGTTTGTCATAATCGACGGCCTGGCCGACGCGGGTCGGCTCCACCGTATAATTGACTTTCTGAACGGGGGTATAGATGGAATCGATCGCGATATAATCGATGACGGCCTGTTTGTTTTCCTTGGCGGGCTTATAACCTCTGCCGCGGCCGATCGTGAGTTCCACGTCAAATTTGCCGCCCTCGTCGATCGTGCAGATGTACTGATCTTTGTTGATCACTTCGATTTCCGCATCCACGTTGAGGTCTTCGCCGGTGAGCACCGCAGGGCCTTCTTTATAAATGTGCAGGACTTTTTCGTAATCCTTATCGATGACTTTCGTCTTGATGGCAAGCGTTTTCAGATTGAGAATAATCTCGGTGACGTCTTCTTTGATCCCTGCCACCGCAGAAAACTCGTGTTTCACGCTGCCGTCCAGAAATTTGATTCCCTCCACGGCCGCGCCGGGCAGAGCAGAAAGCAAGATTCTTCTAAGGCAGTTTCCTATTGTAAGACCGAAACCTTTCTCCAAGGGCTCGCATACGACTTTCGCATAGAAATCGTCGTTTTCGAGTACTTCGAGCTTGGGCATATCCATTTCGATCATTATGCTACCTCCTTATACCGTTCAATTATTTGGAGTACAACTCGACAATAATATGCTCCGCGATCTGGCTGTCGATGTCCTCTCTCGTCGGGAGCGCCAATACCTTTCCTTCCAGTTTTTCTCTGTCGAACTCGACCCACTTCGGCATATTGGAGCCGGCTTTCGTTTCTTTGAGTGCCGTAAAATACTTGTTGCCCTTTCTGTTTTCCTTGACCACGACCACGTCGCCCGCCTTCACGATATAGGAAGGAATGGTCACCTTTTTGCCGTTGACGGAAATGTGCGCGTGATTGACGATCTGACGGGCCTGCGTACGGGAAGGCGCAATGCCCATTCTGTACACCACGTTGTCGAGGCGTCTTTCCAGCAGGGAGAGCATATTTTCGCCCGTGACTCCTTTCATGCGGTCGGCAATTTCATAATACTTGCGGAACTGCCCTTCCTGAACGCCGTAAATTCTCTTCGTCTTCTGTTTTTCACGGAGCTGAAGGCCGTACTCGGAAACCTTCTTGCGGCTTGCGCCGTGCTGTCCGGGCGCCACCGGGCGCTTGTTGAACGGGCACTTCTCCATGTAGCATTTATCGCCTTTGAGGAACAGCTTCGCGCCCTCTCTTCTGCAAAGTTTGCATTTTGCTTCTCTGTATACTGCCATTTTTGTGCCTCCTGATTAAACTCTGCGACGCTTAGGCGGTCTGCAACCATTGTGAGGGATGGGGGAAACGTCGGAAATCAGCGTGATTTCCAGATCGCACGCCGCCAGCGCGCGGATGGCGGATTCCCTGCCCGCTCCGGGTCCCTTGACGTACACTTCCACGCTTCTCAGGCCGTGTTCCTTCGCCGCTTTCGCTGCGGTTTCCGCAGCCATCTGCGCCGCGAACGGAGTGCCTTTACGGCTGCCCTTATAACCCAGCGAACCCGCGCTGGACCAGGACACCGCGTTTCCGTTCACATCCGTGATCGTAACCAGGGTATTGTTGAACGAGGACTGGATGTGTACCTGTCCCTTGTCGATTTTCTTGAATTCCTTACGCTTGCGAGGAGCCGACGTCTTCTTAGCGTTTTTATTGTCTGCCATAATCCTTAATCTCCTCCTGTATTACTTCTTCTTACCTGCGATCGCGCGCGCGGGACCCTTGCGGGTATGAGCGTTTCTCTTGGTGCTCTGTCCGCGGACGGGCAGCCCCTTTCTGTGGCGGATGCCGCGATAGCAGCCGATTTCCATAAGCCGCTTGATATTGAGGGAAACTTCGCTGCGAAGTTCGCCTTCCACCCGTACGTTGTGATCGATATATTCTCTCAGTTTCGAGACGTCGTTTTCATCCAGATCTTTTACGCGCGTGTCGGGATTGATGCCCGTCGCGGCAAGGATCTTCTTCGATGTAGCCAGACCGATCCCATAGATATAGGTAAGGCCGATTTCTACTCTCTTTTCTCTGGGTAAATCCACACCGGCAATACGTGCCATTGATTCGTAAACCTCCGTTTGTTTTGAATGAGTGTTTCTTTTTTTGAAATTTCTATCGCGAACAGACGGCTCGTCCGGGCAGTGGAAAATGCCCTTTCGCTCCGCCGTATTGTTTTCCTGCTTTCTGCACCCCGAAAAGCCGCACGCCCCCTTCTGCCCCGCGCATCCGCAAAAAAATTTTCCGGACTGCCGGACAAATGGCGAAACGGTGCCGAGCCTTGAAAACTCTCTCCCGTTTTTGCGGCAAAAATTGCTTTTCAAGACGCAAACAAAACTGAGTTTCCGTAAATTTTTACGGAAATTCAGTTTGCTTCACGCTGTTTTTCACGGCTGAAGTCCCTAAGACGGAAACTTTTCCCCGATTTCAGCCGTATGGAATGATTATACCATTTTTTTCCGGGGATTGTCAAGCGTTTTTATCAGCCTTGTCTCTGTTTGTGGCTCTTGTTCTTGGAACAGATTACCATGACCCTGCCATTTCTCTTGATGACTTTGCATTTATCGCACATAGGCTTTACAGAAGGTCTAACTTTCATTGTTTTTCTCCTTGATTAAAATTGCTTTTCCCGCGCCGTCACGATTTGCTGCGCCAGGTAATTCTGCCCTTCGTCAGATCGTACGGACTCATTTCCAGCTTCACATTGTCGCCTTCTATGATCCGGATATAGTTCATTCTCAGTTTTCCGGAAATATAGGCCGTGATGGTATGACCGTTGGAAAGTCTCACCTTGAAGGTGGCGTTGGGCAGCGCTTCGACGACTTTGCCCTCCGCTTCGATTACATCGTCCTTGGACACAAAAAATTCCTCCGATTTTTTCTTTATCTTTTCCGTCGCCGTACCGGGCCGAGCCGGTCACAGCGTCAGGATTTCCACGCCGTCCTCGCGCACGACCAGGGTGTTTTCGTAATGAGCGGCCGGTTTTCCGTCCTGCGTCACCGCACCCCATCCGTCGTCCAGAAGCCGGACCCGGTACGTCCCCATCGCGATCATGGGTTCGACGCAGAGCACCGTCCCCGCACGCAGGCGCACCCCCGTCCCCGGGCGGCCGAAATTCGGCACCGTCGGATCTTCGTGCATCTCCTTTCCGATTCCGTGACCCGTATAGTCCCGGATGACTCCGTACCCGAAGGATTCGGCGTACTTCTGCACGCGATACCCGATGTCGTAGAGGGGCGTGCCCGCTTTCAGCCCTTCGATTCCCTTGAAAAAGCACTCTTCCGTGACTTTGACGAGTTGTTTTGCTTCCGGCGAAACTTCGCCGATGCAGAAGGTCCGGCAGGCGTCCCCGTGGTAGCCGTTTTTATAGGCGCAGAGATCGACGCTGACGATGTCCCCGTTTTTGAGAACGGTTTCATTGTCCGGAATGCCGTGCACGACCATCTCGTTGACGGAAACGCACGCGGAAGCGGGAAAACCGCCGTAACCGAGACAGGAGGGATAAGCCCCTTCGGAACGGATATACCGCTCCGCCAGTTCGTCCACTTCTTTCGTGGTCATGCCCGCCCTGATTCTCGAACCGACGAACGCCAGCGTATCTTTGACGATACGGCAGGGTTCCCGCATCAGCTCTATTTCGCGTTCACTCTTTACATGAATCATGGCGTTATCGATCCATCTTGTCGAGTTCGGCGCAGATCTGCCCGAACAATACTTCGGGGGGATCGTCCGTACCGGTAAAATTCAGAAGGATGCCCTTACGGGTATAATAATCGATCAGAGGCGCCGTCTGGTCCTTATAGACGTTCAGCCGGCTCTGCACGGTCTCGGGATTGTCGTCCTTGCGCTGATACAGCTCTCCGCCGCAACGGGCGCACGTCGTCGCGCCGCCCAGCGTGGAGATATGATAGCTTTCTCCGCACTCCCTGCATACCCTTCTGCCGCACAGCCGCGCCATCAGCAGGGAAAAATCGATGTTGATGTTCACCACCGCGTCGATCTTCGCAAACTTGTCAAGCGCTTCCGCCTGAACGATCGTACGGGGGAATCCGTCGAGGAGATAACCCTTTTTACAGTCCTCTCTCGCCAGTCTGTCTTTGACGATCTCGCAGGTCACTTCATCGGGGACAAGCTGTCCCTTATCCGTGTACGATTTCGCCAGCAGGCCGATCGGAGTGCCGTTTTTGATGTTTTCTCTGAAAATATCTCCCGTAGAAATATGGGGCATGCCGTAACGATCGGAAAGCCGCGTCGCCTGCGTCCCCTTTCCGGCGCCGGGCGCGCCGAGCAAAATGATATTCATAGAAGCAACTCCCTTTTCCGGCGCCCGGGGTCCGTCCGCGGAACCCGGGCGCCGTCTTTGATTTTATTTCAGGAATCCTTTATAGTTCTTCATCATCATCTGCGCCTGCAACTGCTTCTCAAATTCCATTGCCACCGACACCACGATCAGGATACCCGTCGTGGAGAACACGTTGACGAGGTCATAGGAAGCCCAGGCAAACATGATGGAAGGAATGAACGCGATCAGCGAAAGATAGATGGCGCCGAACAGCGTAATGCGGTTGGAAATCTTTTTCAGATAAGCCTCCGTCGCTTTCCCGGGACGAATGCCCTGGATAAAGCCGCCGTTCTGCTGAATGCTCTTGGATATGTCCTCGGGATTGAACTGCATCTGCGCATAGAAGAACGAGAACCCGAAGATCAGAAGGCAGAGAAACACCGAATAGATAACGCGTCCGACGGCATTCGTCGCAGAGCCCGAGAACCAGTTGGTCAGGAAATTGTCAAACGCACTGCCCGGCCAGAACATGCTGGTAAGCATCTGCGGGAAGCTGATGATCGAGAAGGCGAAGATGAGGGGCATGACGCCGCTTCCGGAAATCCGGATGGGAATGACGGACGACTGACCGCCGTACATCTTCCGGCCCTTGATCTGCTTTGCGTACTGTACGGGAACCTTTCTCTCCGAAAGATCGACGTAGATGATCGCAAAGAACAGGATTACGCAGACGAGCACGAAGAACACGAGTTCCCAGATGACGTTGATGTCGTCAAATACCTGGCCGATCTTCTGAACAATAAGCTGTCCCGCCGTGGAAAGAATACCCACGAAAATGATCATCGACTGGCCGTTGCCGACTCCGTAATCGGTGATCCGTTCACCAAGCCACATCACGAGCAGCGCTCCCGACGTGTAGACGATGGTCATGAACAGCCCGGCAAGCCATGTCTGATCGAAGAACAACGCCGTCTGAACGGCATCCTGCGAATTTGCGAAATTGACGATGATCCCCACCGACTGAATGACCGCGAGCAGGATCGTCAGATAACGCGTGTACTGAGAAATCTTTTTCCGACCTTCTTCGCCCTGCTTGGACAGCCGTTCGAGCGGCGGAATGCCCACGCACAGGAGCTGCATGATGATCGAAGCATTGATGTAAGGCCCGATACCCAGCGCAAACAGCGTGCCGTTGGCAAGCGCGCCGCCGGTGATGCTGCTCATCAGCGTAAGGAAGGTATTGGAGGTGTCCGAACCGTCAAAGAGAGAGGAGAAATTCTCCCGATCGAGGCCGGGAACCGGAATGTAGCAACCGATGCGGAACACCAGAAGCAACAGCAGCATCATCCCCACCTTCCGCCGGATATCCTTGACCTTGAAAGCATTGATTAAGGTTTGTAACATTTTCTTCTCCGATATAAGGATTTTGACGGAGCGGAAATCCGTCCGTCACAACCGCGTAAACGATACGCGGCGCAGGGAGAAATAAACGCGAACCACGGAACATCGCCTTTATCGGGCGATCTTCCGCGTATCCTGTTTATTCAAGGACTTCCGCAGTCCCCTTCGCCGCTTCGATCGCCTCTTTGGCGGAAGCGGAAAATTTCGCCGCTTTGACGGTGAGCGCCACTTTGAGTTCGCCGGCACCGAGCACTTTCAGGCCGCAGTTGTTCTTGACGGCTTTGGCAAGCCCGTTTGCCATGACGAATCCGTAATCGACCACCGTTCCTTCGGGCAATTCCGCAAGATCGGAAAGGTTGATGATGACGTAAACCTTTTTCGCGTTGTGATTGAAGCCTCTCTTGGGCACGCGGCGGGCAATCGGCATCTGGCCGCCTTCAAATCCGGGACGGACTCCGCCGCCCGAACGCGCCCACTGACCCTTATGGCCTTTACCGGAGGTCTTGCC
>DVMZ01000127.1 GCA_018714725.1 Candidatus Scatosoma pullistercoris | reverse complement strand
TGACGGCAAGGATTCGCGGGCTCCGCCCTGCACCCGCAAGGGATTTCCTCCCTTGACCCGAGTAGCGCAAAACTTGCGTTTTGCTTATGTTGGGTTCAGCTTGCGCCCGGCGGCGGTAGAGCGCAAGCCGTTCGGCTTGCTTGGTTGGGTTCGGAGTACGCCTGGCGGCGGAATTGCCTGACGGCAAGGATTCGCGGGCTCCGCCCTGCACCCGCAAGGGATTTCCTCCCTTGACCCGAGTAGCGCAAAACTTGCGTTTTGCTTCATGCTCCATGGGGGACAAAAACGCGTTCGGCCGGCGCCAAACCATTAATCGACACTAAACAAAACCTTACCCCGCAAAAAACTTGCACAGCGAAAGAGAAATTTTTCCGCGCGATCGCATATACTATAACTATGCCTGCCGCATATACCCATTTTTCACTCGCCAAAAAGGTCCTTTCCCGTATCCCCGACCCGCCTCGGGACGAAAGCGCAAAACGCCTGTACTTTTTTGGCGCTCAGGGCGCGGATTTCTGCTTTTTCTACCGCGCGTTCCGGACGTCCGAACTCAATTTCGGACGATTCCTGCATAACCGCGGTTCCTATGCTTTTTTCCGTACCATGTTCCTGCTTGCCCCCGGTACCCCCCTCGCTTCCTACGCGCTGGGATACGTCTGCCACTATGCCGCAGACTGCATTTTTCATCCCTATATCTATCATCTGTCCGGCAAATCCCCCGTAAAACATTCCCGGACGGAAGGCGCGCTGGATTTCTATTTCCGCAAAAAAGACGCGGAAAACAATTGCGTCTCCGCGTCCGAAAAAGATTTCAACGCCCCGCTTACCGCCGCCGAAACCGACCCCCTTTACACGCTCTACGCCGTCGCCGCCGCACAGGCGGGACGCGCGCCGCTGTTGAAAGGAGCCTTTCTGAAAAGCATTTCCCTGTTCCGGGCCTACACCCGGTTTTCCGCCCGCGTATTCGCCAAAGAAAACGCCTTCGCGGTAAATGCCGAACACAGACAATGGCA
This sequence comes from Candidatus Scatosoma pullistercoris, assembly GCA_018714725.1. GTDB lineage: Bacteria > Bacillota > Clostridia > Christensenellales > Borkfalkiaceae > Scatosoma > Scatosoma pullistercoris. Next base: position 5,996 of record DVMZ01000127.1, on the reverse strand, counting down.
ATATCCCCGGGATCCCGCCAGACAGAAAAATGACGGCGCAGACGAACTGTTCGCTCGCGCCGAAGAAGAAAGCGTTGCCCTGATCGCGGCCTTCCGGCATTGTCTCGACGTCGGAAAACCGCCCGAAAAAGAACTGTTCGGAAAAAATTTTTTAAGCGGGCTTTAAGACTGCCCGCGTTTTTTCATTCCCGTTACAGGTTTTACCGCCCTATTTTCTCTGCCGCCGCAAAATATTCTCTCCTTTTGCCGTTACAAAATCTTTTCTCTTCTCCGCCCCGCAGGCTCACTGTCCCTGCGCCGTCTGCGGAGCTTTGCCTTCTTCGGGCAGAGAAAAGCGGGAACCCGACTGCTGTCTCTTCTTCATTTTCAGCCAGTTGACAAACCCGTAAATGTCATTGGCGAGAAACGCGAGAAAACAGGCGACCATGGGCAAACGCCCGGGGACGCGGAGAGAGGCGAGCACCCAGAGCACGATGAGCACGACGTCGTTTGCCGCGTAAGCCAGCGCGTAATACTCGCTGCGGCGCATGGTGAGATAGGCCGCCAGAAAGCTGGTGAGCACGGAAAGGGTACTCACTGCCAGCCGGTCGGTATCGAACGCTTTCAAAAGAAAATAAAACGCCGCCGTCACCGCCAGCCCCGCGAGCGTCAATCCGAAATATTCCCTGCCGCGCAGAGTGTTCACTTTCACTTCGCCGGAATTTTCCCGGCTGGGGTTTTTCAGCCAGGTGACGACGGAGACGACGGCGATGGGCGCCGACATGCCGAGATAGGTGATCATCTCCCCGTAGTAGCGCGAAAAAAAGGAAACAATGCCGTAAAAGACGCTGAACACGACGCAGAGCACCTGACCGAGCACTTTGCCTTTTGCGACAAAAATCAGCGCGGTGACGCCGACCAGGGACGCGACGAGCGAAAGAATCTCCCCGTCCGACGAGAACGCATAGGCGCAGACGACGGTGACAAGCGAACCCAGCCATAAAAACCATTCAAATTTCGTAAAAGAGCGAAACAGTCCGGAAAGTTTCATCGGTTCCCTCAAAAAAACATTCCCGCCCGCGCCCGAAGTCCGGATGCAAAACGGAAATGCCGTTTTGTTCTCGCATTTTCCCCTTTTTTCTTCCGCCGCGCGCCATGCGGCACGCGGCGGAAATTCGATCCTCTGCTCAGTTCACTTTGCCTTTGATTTTTTCAAACAGCGGGGCCAGGTATTCGTCGAACACCGAATACAGCCCTTTGGTCAAAGGCGACGCGGAATCGAAGAGCTTGCTGCTCTCAAAGATTCCGAAATATTCCAGTATGTAGAGTATCGCGACAATGAGCGCGCACACCAGCACCCCGAGCACCAGCATGACCACGGTGGAAAGCACGCCGTCCACAAAGCGCAGCACCCCCGTATGGCGGACGCCTCTTTCGATCAGTCTGAGAATCAGGCCGAGCAACGCCACGATGACGCAGAGCCCGACGCAGAGCACCAGGCCGCAGCCGATTTTGCCGAGCACTGCCGCCACCGATCCGGGCAAAGCCTTCACGATGAATTTTTCCAGGAATCCGGACAGCTGACCCACGAAAGACAGCCATTCCTTCTCCGCGGCAATTTTGGAGAAGGGGAGCCAGAACCCGACGACGATCGCCGCGATATACCCCACCACCAGGAACACGGAACGGAACCCGCCGATAAATCCGCTGCGGAATCCGCCGTAACCGATGGCGGCGATGATCGCGATAAAGACGAAATCCAGCGTATATTTCTGAATATACGACCAGCCTTTCTCCATGAACGAGCTCTCGTACACCGACTGCAAAGCCCCCGTTCTCAGCGGCGTCACATTGACGATGACCAGCGCCAGACACGCGATACCGACCAGCACCAGCGCGGCATTGGCCAGAGAGACGACGGCGCCGCAGATACGGTTGAAAAGGCAGATCGAACGCCCGCCGTTCTCCGTCCTCTCGTATTCCTCATCCTCGTCGATGTCCTCTTCCTCTTCGTCCTCGTCGATCTTCCGAATCCCCGCTTTTTGTTTCCGGGGGCGGAAAATCAATGTGAGCAAACCGTACAGGACGAGCGCGGCAAAAATACTCACCAACGCATAGGAACAGGCGGCCGCGAAATCCCGGACTCCCTCGTTCAGTCCGGAAATCGCGCCCATTTTCAGAATGGGGTTCTTGTCGTGGAATTTCAGTTCCAGCAGACAGAACAGAGCGCAGGCGCCGCCCCAGACAAGCGCGCCCCAGTTCAGGCGGGTGAAGCCCTTGACCGCGCCGACGATGATCGCAACGAGCGCCACGACCGCCAGAGCGGCGATCGCAATCGTCTTTGCATTTCCCGTCAGCCAGTCGGGCATGGCAAGAAACGAATACATATTCATACGATTAACCTCCCCCGGCGGCACGCCGCCGGACGAACTTACTTTTTTCGGTCAAAGCGCCGGCTTTCCCGTCAGCCGCGGGAATTGCCGCACTTATTGTTGAAAGTATCTTTGAGCGAAACGATCTCCGAAAGCGCCAGCCCGCCGTCCTCTTTCCGGCATTTCTTGTAATAGCCCACCCGCATGAGCTGGAAGGGCGTACCGTCCGCCGCTTCGGCCAGATAGGGCTCCGCTTTGCCGTAAAAGATCTGTTCGCTGTCCTTGTTCATGCGTTCGCCGAAGTCCTGCCCCGGGTATTCCGCGTCGTTGAGCAGACAGCCGTAACGCCGGATTTCCGCGTCGACGCCCGTCTCCGCGTCCACCCACTGAATGGTCCCCTTCGCCTTGATCCCGCTCGTATCGTGCTGGGAACGGCTCTCGGGAACGTAAGTGCAACGCAGCTCCGTCACGTTGCCGGCCTCGTCTTTCACCACCTCGTCGCAACGGATAATGTAGGCATTTTTCAGCCGCACATACCCGTCCGGGCGCAGGCGCTGGTATTTGGGCGGAGGATTCTCCGAAAAATCCGAACGGTCGATATACAGTTTCTTCCCGAAACGCACTTTGCGCGTGCCGAGTTCGGGTTTGAGGGGATGCAGCGGCGTTTCCACCTCTTCGCTTCCCTCGTAATTGACCAACGTCACGGCCAGAGGTTCGGTCACCGCCATCGCGCGCTCGGCATTTTCGTTGAGATTGTCCCGGATACAGGATTCGAGATAGGAGAGCTGGCATTCGGAATTGGCCTTCACGATCCCCGCCTTCGTGCAGAAATCGAGGAGCGCTTCGGGCGGCACGCCGCGGTTTCTCAGCCCCGCGATCGTGGGCATCCGCGGATCGTCCCAGCCGTGCACATACCCCTCTTCCACCAGTTTTTTGAGATACCGTTTGGACATCACCGTATTCGTCACGGCAAGCCGCGCAAATTCGATCTGCCGGGGCTTGGGCGAAAATCCGAGATTGATGCCCACCCAGTCGTATAACGGCCGATGATCCTCAAATTCCAGCGTGCAGAGCGAATGCGTCACCCCCTGCATATAATCGCAGATGGGGTGGGCATAGTCGTACATCGGATAAATGCACCACTTGTCCCCCGTGCGGTGATGGGTACAGCGCAGAATCCGGTAAATGACCGGGTCGCGCAGGTTCATGTTGGGCGAAGCCATATCGATCTTCGCGCGCAGGCACTTCTCGCCGTCCGCATATTTTCCCGCCCGCATTTCGCGGAAGAGTTTCAGATTCTCCTCCGCCGAACGGTTGCGGTACGGGCTCTCCTGCCCCGGCTCGGTCAGCGTGCCGCGCGTGGCGCTGATTTCCTCGGGCGACAGATCGCAGACAAACGCTTTGCCGTCCGCAATCAGCTTTTCCGCGTAGTCATAGATCACGTCGAAAAAGTCGGAGGCATACACTTCTTTCGCCCAGTGATAGCCCACCCATTCGATGTCGCGGCGGATCGCGTCCACAAATTCCGTCTTTTCCTTGGACGGGTTGGTGTCGTCAAAAAACAGGTTGCACTTGCCGCCGTATTTTAAAGCCGTTCCGAAATTGACCAGCATGCTCTTGACGTGGCCGATGTGCAGATACCCGTTGGGTTCGGGCGGGAACCGTGTCTGAATCTCCTCTACCCGCCCCGCTTCGATGTCTTCATTGATGATCTGTTCGATAAAATTGGTCGCTTCTATCGTCTTCATAAGCGCTTTTTCCGATTTCCTCTCCTCTTTTTTCGCCCTCGTCCTTTTCCCCGCCGTCCGCGTTCGTCCGTTTTCGCCCGTTTTCTCTCGGGTTTTCTCCGGCTTCCGGCCCGTTCAATTTCCCGTTCGTCTCAACCCTGCCCCGCGCATTTTGGAGACAGGCCCGCAAAAATCACGAAAGGCCGACGATTTTTCCGTCGGGCAGAAGATCGATCTTTTCCGCCGCGGGGTGCGCCCCCAGGCCGGGCATCAGCATGATCTTTCCCGCAATCGCCACCACGAAGCCCGCGCCGCCCTTGATGACGACGTCCCGCACGAAAATGCGGAATCCGGTCGGCCGGCCGAGCAGTTCGGCATTGTCGGAAAGGGAGTACTGGGTCTTGGCGATGATGACGGGCAGATTCCGCCCCCCTTTCGCCTCGATGTCGTCGAGCGCCTTTTCGGCCTCTTCGGAAAAATCCGCGCCGTCCGCGCCGTAAATCCTCTTTGCCACTTTTTCGATCTTGACCCGTAAAGAATCCTCCGTCTCATAGGCAAATTGCAGGCGGGACGGGATTTCGCACGCTTCGGCCACCGCCGCCGCCAGTTCCCTGCCCCCTTCGCCGCCTTTGAGGAACACGTCCGTAAACACCGCTTTCGCGCCGCTTTTCTCCACGGCGTTCAGCACACAGTCGATCTCCGCGGCCGTGTCGCTCGCAAAGCGGTTCATCGCCACCACGACGGGCTTTTTGTACACGTCGCGAATGTTTTCGATGTGTTTGAGCAGATTGGGCATCCCCTTCCGGAGCGCTTCAAGATTCTCCTCGGAAAGGGTCTCCTTTGCGGCGCCGCCGTGGAGTTTGAGGGCCTTGACGGTCGCCACGATGACGACGCAGTCCGGCTCGATTCCCGCGACGCGGCATTTGGTGTCCAGAAACTTCTCCGCGCCGAGATCGGCGCCGAATCCCGCTTCGGTGACGGCGTAGTCGGCAAGGCTCATCGCCGCATAGGTCGCCTGCACGCTGTTACAGCCGTGCGCGATGTTGGCGAACGGGCCGCCGTGAATGATCGCGGGCGTACCTTCCAGGGTCTGCACGAGATTGGGTTTCATGGCGTCTTTGAGCAGCACTGCCATCGACCCGACCGCGCCGGGAATATCTCTGGCATGCACATACTCTCCCTGCCTGTTCCGGGCCACGATGATGTTGCCCAGCCGGCGTTTGAGATCGGCAAGATCGGTCGCCAGGCACAAAATCGCCATCACCTCGCTGGCCGCCGTGATGTCGAAATGATCTTCCCGGGCGACTCCCCGTCCTCCTCCGCCGATCGAGACGTTGATGAGCTCCCGCTCGTTCATGTCCATACAGCGATGATAACAGATCGTGTCTATATCGATATCCAGCGCATTGCCGCGGAAAATATGGTTGTCCATCAGCGCGCAGAGCAGATTGTTCGCCGCCGTCACCGCGTGCAGATCGCCCGTAAAATGCAGATTGATGTCCGCCATGGGCACGACCTGGGCATATCCGCCGCCCGCCGCGCCGCCTTTGATGCCGAACACCGGGCCCAAAGAGGGTTCCCGGAGAGCCAGACAGACTTTTTTGCCCGACTTTTTCAGTCCGTCCGCAAGGCCGATGGAAACGGTGGTTTTTCCTTCGCCGGAAGCGGTGGGATTGATCGCCGTCACCAGAATGAGTTTCCCCTTTCTGGGCAGGCCTTCGGGCAACGAGAGTTTTGCCTTATATTTTCCGTACAGCTCCAGCTCGTCCTCCGTGAGCGACAGCTGAGCCGCGATTTCGCGGATGTCTTTGAGCTCCGCACTTTCCGCAATTTCGATGTCCGACAGCATACTCCGTCTCCTTTCGCATAATTCGTCTCTTTAACATTATAGCATATTTTTTGGGAAATGGGAATAATT
>DVMZ01000126.1 GCA_018714725.1 Candidatus Scatosoma pullistercoris | reverse complement strand
GTTTGTTTTCCAGCCGCTTGGCGCGTTCGATCTGTTCCAGTCCCCGCCGGAGGTAGCCTTCGTACAGCACGGAGACCTCCGCCGTCTGTCTTACGTCAGCGGGATATTCCTCAAAACCTCCGAAATACGACGTGATTTCTTTTAAGGAGAAACCGCGCTTGATAAGGTCGGCATACGTCAGACTGCCCGGAGGGGCGTCGGATCCGCGCGCGGTGAGAAAGGCGGCGGCTTCTTTTTGCGGGATTTTGCCTTGAAGGGCCTCCGAAAGCTGTTCGCAGAGCGCCTTTCGCCGGAGGAAAACCCGTCGGCGTTCCTCCGTCACCAGTCCGCAGGCATAGCCCTTTTCGGTGAGCCGGAGATCGGCGTTGTCCTGTCTTAAAAAAATCCGGTGTTCCGCGCGGGAGGTCATCATGCGGTAGGGTTCGTCGGTGCCCTTGGTGACGAGGTCGTCGATGAGTACGCCGATATAGGCTTCGTCCCGCCTGAGGACGAACGGCGGTTTTCCGCGCAGGGCGAGAGAGGCGTTCAGCCCCGCGATCAGCCCCTGTGCCGCCGCTTCTTCATAGCCCGAGGTGCCGTTGATCTGGCCTGCCGTATACAGCCCGCGCACTTTTTTGAATTCGAGGGTGGGCAGGACGTCCAGCGTATCGATGCAGTCGTACTCGATGGCGTAGCCGTAGCGCACGATGTCCGCGTGTTCGAGCCCGGGAACGGTGGCATACATGGCGCGCTGTACGTCGTGCGGCAGAGAAGTGGACATACCCTGCACATAGACTTCCGAAGTGTCCGCACCTTCCGGTTCCAGGAAAATCTGGTGGCGCTCCTTGTCCTTGAACCGGACGACTTTGGTTTCGATCGAAGGGCAATAGCGGGGGCCCGTGGATTGGATGACGCCGTTGTAAAGGGGGGAACGATCCAGATTTTCGAGAATGATTTCGTGTGTTTTCTGATTGGTGTAAGTGAGGTAACAGGGGACGCTGTTTTCAGGCAGGCGCTCGGTGAGGAAGGAGAAAGGATAGATATCAGTGTCTCCGTCCTGGCGTTCGCAGGCGGCGCAGTTCACTGTTTTCCCGTCCAGCCGGGCGGGGGTGCCGGTTTTGAAACGCCGGACGGAAAAGCCGAGCCGGATCAGGCTGTCCGTGAGTTTTTCGGCATTGGAAAAGCCGTTGGGGCCGGAATTTTTCACGACGTTGCCCGTAATCGTGCGGGAGTTCAGATAGACGCCCGTGCAGAGCACGACGGCGCGGCAGGAAATGATCCCGCCGTCCGTTCTGAGGCCGGTCACCTGTCCGTTTTCGGTGAGGATTTCGGAAACTTCCGTCTGGATGATGCGGAGGTCGGGGGTATTTTCCAGCACTTTTTTCATCTCGCGGTGATAGGCGTTTTTGTCCGATTGCGCGCGCAGGCTCTGCACGGCGGCGCCTTTGCCGACGTTGAGCATGCGGAGCTGTAAAGCGGTTTTGTCCGCGACGATGCCCATTTCCCCGCCAAGGGCGTCGATTTCCCGCACCAGATGTCCTTTCGCGGTGCCGCCGATCGAGGGGTTGCAGGGCATGAAACCAATGCTGTCCAGATTGAGGGTGAGAAGAACGGTTTTGATTCCCGTCCGTGCCAGGGCGAGCGCGGCTTCGCAGCCGGCGTGTCCCGCTCCGACGACCGCCGCTTCGGCGGTGTATTCGATGAGATTCTGTGTGTCCATAAGATTCGTTGAAAAGTTGAAACCGGAAACCGGTTGAAAGGGTTTGCCCGAAGAAGGGGCGGAGTGCAAGAAAGAACTCCGGACGGCGTTTGCGGGGGGATGGTCTGCATCCGTCTTTCCCGGTCCGGAAAAGAGGGGAGCAATGCCCGGCGGCAGATTGCCGTTTGGAAAGTTCGCCCCGCGGGATTTCCGGAAAAAGATTTCCGTTTGGCAAGATTGCCGCCCGGTAAGAATTCCGGAAAAAATTTCCGGCGCAGATTTCCGTATGGAAAGAAATTCCGGGGAAGTTACCGGCCGCAGCCGGCGCGTTTTGGCACCGGCTGCGGCTACGGAAAAATCGAGATAAAAGTATCCGAAAGTTATTGTTTTAAGACGATGTTTTTGATGTCGTCCACTTCTTTGGCGGTCTTTTCGTTGAGTTTGATCAGTTCGTCTACCTTATCGCGGGAATACATAATGGTGGTATGGTCTCTGCCGCCCATGAGATTGCCGATGGAAATGAGCGGAAGGGAGAGCATTTCGCACATGAGATAGGTGCAGATCTGGCGGGCTTTCACCAGGTCGGCTTTTTTGCCTTTGCCGATCAGATCCTCCCGCCGGAATTTATAATAACCGCAGACGGCGGATATAATATTTTCGGGGGTGATTTCGCCGGAGGACTGGTTTTCGTTGACCGATTCGGACAGCGCCAGCCGGGCGAGGGAGAGGGAAATGGGTTCCTCGTGCAGCTTGCTCGCGAACAGCACTTTGGTGAGCCTGCCTTCCAGGGTACGCACGTCGTGGCCGGAGTCGTTGGCGAGAAATTCGAGAACGTCGTCCGGCATATGGCATTTGCGTTCTAAGGCCTTGCGTTTGAGGATGGCGATCTTGGTTTCGAGATCGGGCGGCTGGATGTCCGCGATGAGTCCCCCTTCAAACCGGGTGCGAAGCCGCTCTTCGAGGGTTGCGATTTCCTTGGGCGGGCGGTCGGAGGTGAGCACGATCTGCTTGTTCTGGGAGGAAAGCTCGTTGAACGTGTGGAAAAATTCCTCCTGAACGCCGGGCTTTTTGGCGAGGAACTGAATGTCGTCGATCATGAGAATATCCACGTTGCGGTAGTGCAGGCGGAATCTCGCGCCCTTGTCCCTGGCCGAAATTTTTCCCGAGATCATCGAATCGATGAACTCGTTGAGGAAATTCTCGCAGGTGGTATACAACACCCGCTTGTCCGGGGCGTTCTTGTCGATGTAATTGGCGATCGCCTGCATGAGGTGGGTTTTGCCCAGCCCCGATTCTCCGTAGATGAACAGGGGATTGAAGCTCTCGCCGGGATGTTCGGCCACCGATTTTGCGGCGGCATACACAAATTTGTTGGAAGAACCGACCACGAAGGAATCGAAGGTGAAATTTTTATTGATGGGGACGGGTTTGAAGGCGTCGGCGAGATCCTCTTCCTCTTCCAGCGTGTACGTCTCGCTGCCGTCCACCAGCAGCCGGAAATCGTTGATGCCGACGTTGCATTTCGCGATGGCGTCGCGCAAGGGCACCGCCTGCTTTTTCATGATCGTGCTGGCGGCGAGGTCGGTGGGGGCTTTGAGATAGATCCGGCGGTTGATGACGTCCACCGGTTCGAGGTCTTTGATGAACGTGTTGAAGGAGACGGGGGGGATGATTCCCTCCGCTTTGTCCCGGATTTGCTTCCATAAAAAGTTTATCTGAGATTTTTCCGCCATCAAACGCCTCCACGAAAAAATTATTTTCCCGTACGGAGCGGGAAACGCTTTGTCTTTTTGCGATTATTTGATATAATTATAATACAAAATCGACGGAAAAGAAAGTATTTTCGGCGGGTTTTTCGAGGATTATGCAAATAAAAAATTTGTCTCTTCAGAATTTCAGAAATTACGAGGACGAGCGGTTCGCCTTTGACGGAGGGCTGAATATACTGTTCGGGAAAAACGCTCAGGGCAAGACAAACTGCGCGGAAGCGGTGTTTTATCTCTGCACGGGCACTTCTCTGCGCATCCGGCACGACCGCCAGCTCATCCGCATCGGCGCGCCCTGCGCGAAAATTTCCGCGGACGCCGAAAATCGCTACGGCCATGTCCGGATTGAAGCGGATATCTTCGAGGATAAGCGGGAGATCCGGATCAACGGCAGCAAAATCACGAAAAACGCCGACCTCATGGGGCATATCAACAGCGTATTCTTTTCGCCCGGCGAACTGAGACTCATTCAGGACGGACCGGACGAGAGGCGGCGGTTTATGAATATGTCCATTTCCCAGACCTCGCCCGCCTATTACACCGCTCTGCTCCGCTATAACAAAATTCTCGATCAGCGCAACGCGCTCCTGAAAAACAACGACGTTTCGCTCATTCTCGACACCTTGCCGGTCTGGGACGAACAGCTTTGCCGGTATGCGGCGGTCATCGTGAAAAAACGCGCGGAATTTCTCGGGAAGCTGGCGCCGTATGCCCGCGAGCTCCATGCTTTCCTGACGGACGGCGCGGAGGAACTGGACATTTCTCCGGAGAAAAAATACGGGGGAGAAGAAGGGGAAATTGCGGCAAAGCTCCTCAGACAGCTTTCGGGAAATTACGAAAAGGATATGCGGCTGGGCTTTACCACCGTCGGTCCCCATCGTGACGACATCGACTTTTTCATCTCCGGTAAAGACGCCAAGGCCTATGCTTCGCAGGGCCAGACCCGCACGGCGGCGCTGGCCGTAAAACTTGCGGAAGTGGAAATTTTCCGTGAACTGTCGGGAGAATACCCCGTGCTCATCCTCGACGACGTGATGAGCGAACTCGACCTGCCCCGCCGCAAGAAACTGCTCCGGCGGATTTCCTCCGTACAGACCATTCTCACCTGCACGCATGCGGAACGGGTATTGTACGGCGCGGAATGCAAGAAGATACGCATCGAGGGCGGCAGGATCCGGCGGGACAAGGAGGACTGAGAAAATGGCAAATTATCCCGGGGCAGGGTTGAGATTACGGACAGATCTGCACACGCACAGCACTTATTCGGACGGATTTTATTCCCCGGAAGAGCTTTGCCGCCGCGCGAAGGCGAACGGAGTGGAACTGTTGTCAGTCACCGATCACGACACGATGAACGGCGAGGAGGAAAAGCGCGCCGCGGCGGAAAAATATGCCATCCGGTATGTCTCCGGCTGGGAAATTTCCGCCTATGCGGGGGAGAGCAAAATTCATGTGACGGGGTACGGCTGCCGCCGCAACGAGGCGTATTTTTCCTTTATGCGGGAGCGGCGGGAGCTCGGTTTTGAGCGCGCCGAGGACAGCATCCGCAAATTGAGGCAGGCAGGGATTTATCTGACGCTGGAAGACGCCAAAGCCCGCCGTGCCGATCCTGATTCGCCCGTGCACACCATGCACATCGCGGGGGCGGCGGCCGCCGTGACGGGAAAGACCCCGGGGGAGATTTACGAGGAATATCTCGCGCCCGGCCGGCTTGCCCATTCTTCGGTGGGACGGCCCACGCCCGAACAGGCGATCGACTGTATCCACGCTTCGGGCGGCATTGCCTCGGTGGCGCATCCCGGCCGGATCACTCTGCCCTTCGGGGAACGGGAAGAGATGATCGCGCGGCTTGTCCGATACGGCGCGGACGGTATAGAAGCCGTGTATACGACGCATACTGTAGAGGAAACGGAGTATTTCAGGAGCCTTGCGGAAAAATTCGGGCTGCTGGTGACGGGCGGTTCGGATACGCATGTGGAAGAGGATTGCCACCGAATCGGCTTCCCGGTATTTTTCCCCGACGAACGGCTGTTGTCGGCGCTGGGGATTGTGTGATTTTCCGATTGCGCGCGTTTCCGTCCCGCACAGTCCGGAAATAATTTTTCCGATTTGCGGACAGCGTGTTCCCTTTCCGCGTTCCGGTTTGCGGCGTTGCTTCGGGTTCGGAGCGGGTCTCGCGTAGGCTGCCGATCGAGCCGCGGTACATAGAGCGAGGGCGAACATGAAAAACAATCGGTTGAGAATACGTCTTTTCGCACCCCTTCTGGCGGGTGCGCTTTTCTTTTTTGCGCCGGCGGCCGGGGTGCGGAGCGCGGATCCCGCCGCGCAGAGTTCCGAAAAGACGGCTGCCGTTCTTTCGTCGGAGGGGGAGCGCGACGAAGTGCCTGTCGTCGGCAAAGCGGGATTTATGACGGCAGGGAAAGCAATCGGCCCGCTGCCGGAGCAAACGGCCGCCGGAAAGACGGGCGCCGCGCGAAACGGGCGGATTCCGCGCGGCGTGACGGTGGACGGGGTACCCGTGGGAGGGATGACGAAGAAAAAAGCAAAGGAGTTCCTCCGAAAACTGCGGGAGCCGCTGCCCACGCTGACCGTGCATACGCCGGCGGGCGATTATTGCTTTTCCCGGCCGCAGATCGGCTTTTCCGACAATCTCGATGAGTTGCTTTCCGCGGCCGTCCGGGGCGGGAAATATCAGGCCGAGATCCGCTATTTTCTCAACGGCCCGGAAACGCAGGCGGAATATATCTGCGCGAACAACGCGCTTTCCGCACTCGATGCGGAAGTGGTTTTTTCCCGGGAAGGGTTTTCCTATGAAGAGTCCCGCGAGGGAATCGTCTGCGACAAAGAGCGATTGAAAAAGGAGATCGCCGAATCCCTGGCGGCCGGCCCTGTTTCCGACGGGGAGGGAGGAGCGCGTTTTTCCGACGTCACCCTGCACACCCGGACGCAGAAGCCGGCAAAAACTTTGGCGGACGCAAAGCGGGGGACCAAAAAGATTTCTTCCTTCTCCACTTTTTTCAATTCCGGGGATAAAGGACGGACGGGAAATATTTCGTTGGCGGCTTCGCGGATTGACGGCAGGACCATTCTTCCGGGAGAGGAATTTTCATTCAACGCCGCCGTGGGCGAGCGCACGAAAGCCAACGGATTCGGGGAAGCCAAGGTCATCAAGGACGGAGAATTCATCGTCGGCGTGGGCGGCGGGGTCTGCCAGGTGAGCACCACGCTCTATAACGCGGCGGTGCTGGCGGGATTGAAAATTACGGCCAGAAAACCCCATTCTCTCGCCGTGCATTATGTGGAGCCGTCCCGCGACGCGATGGTTTCCTCCGTGACCGATTTCCGTTTCAGAAATACCCATTCCTATCCCGTCTATCTTTCTCTGAAAGTGAAAGGAGAACAGATTACGGCGACCTTTTACGGGGTGGATGAGGGGTACAGGTACGAGATCGTCAGCGTGACGACAGGGGAAATTCCCCCGCCCGACCCCATTGAGAAAAAAGGGGATTATGAAGGGGTGATCCGCGAGGGGAAACCGGGAATCAGAAGCGAGGCTTACCTTGAAACTTACCGCTACGGAAAACTTCTGAAGCGGGAGAAACTGCGCACGGACAGCTATGCGCCCGTTCGGGGAATCGTGGGCGTTTTGCGGGAGAAAGCCGCCTTGCCCCAAAATCAGGGAAATTGAAAGACAAAAAAAGAAAAGCCGGATGATCGGCTTTTCAGAATCCCGCGGAGAATTTTTCCGCGTACAAAATTGTGACGGTTTAACCGGCCGTCAGTCTTCCAGTCCCAGAAGATAATCGGTCGTCACGTCGAAAAAGCGGGAGAGGCGGATGAGATAATCGCTTTTGATGTCGCTTTCGCCCTGTTCCCATCGGAAGACGGACGCGGCGCCGATGTCCGTCTGTTTTCCGAGCACCGCAATGGATAAACCGCGTTCCTGTCGCAGTTCTTTCAGTCTTTCCGCAAATTTTCTCATGATTTTATTATATTCCGGAAACGGAATATAATCCTTGACATTCCGAAAACGGAACGGGTTTGTTTTCCGGGACATTTGTTTTGAACGGCGTAGGGTGGGGCCGGGCAAAACAGGATGACCGGGAAGAAAAATGAGTCGGGCACGGGAAGGGAAACGGGCAGGCAGGGAAAAGGTAAGGACGAGGGAGAAACGGGCAGGAAAAAGGGAGCGGAAAAGGGAAAGAAAAAGAAAAGAGGGCGGAGAGAGGGGAACGGAAAGAAGGCACAAACTGCCGGAAAAAGAAAAGACGCCGAAAGGGACAGCCGGAGAGAATGAGAGAACGCAGAGAAAGAAGGCGGGAAGGACAAGAAGAGCGAAAAGGGCGGGAAAAAACCGCTCTTTTTATATGCGAAAAAAATCGATAAACCGACAAAGAAAATGCGGTGAAACATTTGTGTTTTGCGAGGAAAAATGTTATAATAAAAGAGTATAAAATCGGGAAAAGGCGCATATATGCCGTCAGGCGTGAAAAAATGCGTCTTTTCCGGAAACAGGAGACAGAAAAGAGGAATGGAGAGGATTCTTTTGAAAGAAATTTCCGCCCGCCTTTCCGAGTTTGACGGGAAGAGCGTGACGGTGGCAGGCTGGGCGAGAACCATCCGCGATTCCAAGGCATTTGGATTTATCGAACTCAACGACGGCAGTTGCTTCAAAAACACGCAGATCGTGTTTGAGCGGGCCGTGCTTTCCAACTACGACGAAATCGCGCGGGAAAACGTGGGCGCTTCGCTCATCGTGACGGGAAAAGTGGTCGCCACGCCGGAAAATAAGCAGCCGTACGAGATCAAAGCGGAAAAAATCGACGTAGAGGGAGAATCCGCGCCCGATTATCCCCTGCAGAAAAAGCGGCACACGGTGGAATTTCTGCGCAGCATCGCGCATCTCCGCCCCCGCACCAACCTCTTTTCCGCGGTGTTCAGGATCCGCAGCGAAACGGCGTTTGCCATTCATAAATTTTTCCACGACCGCGGGTTTGTCTATGTGCATACCCCCATCATCACGGGCAGCGACTGCGAAGGCGCGGGCGGTATGTTCCAGGTGACCACGCTCGATCTGGACGGGCTGGCCAAAGCCGGGGACGGCAAGGACGTCGATTATAAAGAGGACTT
>DVMZ01000125.1 GCA_018714725.1 Candidatus Scatosoma pullistercoris | reverse complement strand
ATTCGTAAAGCGTTTCCCGCGCATGAAAGAACTGGCCGAAAGCCCCACGCCGATGTATTCCCCGCGTTTCCAATAGTTGAGATTGTGCCTGCTCTCATAACCGGGCTTCGCAAAATTGGAAACTTCATAGCGTTCAAATCCCTTTTCGGCGAGCAGGGCGCGGCCGAAATCGTACAGATCCGCCACCTCGTCCGCGTCGGGGAGTTCTCCGTTGAGATAATCGGTATAGATCGGCGTTCCGTCCTCGACCGTAAGCGCGTACATGGAGATATGCTTCGACCCGCAGGCCGCCGCCAGCTCGATCGTCTTTCCGACGTCCTCTTTCGTCTGGTTTTTCAGGCCCAGCATGACGTCGGTGCTGAAATTTTCGCCACGCAGCAATCCGGCGGCATATACATAATCCCGCGCGTTATGAATGCGGCCGAGGTCTTCCAGCTGTTCGTCGATCGCCGTCTGCAAACCGATCGAATAGCGGTTGATTCCCGCCTCCCGATAAATTTCCACTTTCTTTTCCCCGATCGTGCCCGGATTGAGTTCCAGCGTTACTTCCGCGTCTTTCGTAAGACGAAAACACTTCCGTATCTGGTTCATCGCGCCCAGAATGAGTTTGGGGGGAATATAAGATGGCGTCCCCCCTCCGAAATACACCGTGTCGAACGTGTAGTCTTTGAGTTCCTCTCCGCGCATTTTCAATTCTTTATACAGACAGGCCATATAGGCTTCCGCATATCCGATTTTATCGGGAAAAGAAACAAAATCGCAATAGCTGCACTTCTGTCTGCAAAAGGGAATATGAAGATAAATACCCGGCATAACTTTGTTGTTTCACTCCTTTTACGCCCTGTCGGCCGCGCGCCAAAAGGCCGCGCCGGCCTTTTTCAGACAGCGATATAACCTTCTCCGTCCCATTGAAAAACGGACAAATCCACCAGAAATTCCTCATCGACGGCAACGCCTTCCTTCCGGAGGAGTTCCGCCTGTACCTCCCGTCCCCCGAAGGCAAAGGCGGGCGCCAGTCCTCCGAAACGATTGACGACCCTATGACAGGGAATCACGCCCGGCTCCGGATTGACGTGCAGGGCATATCCCACCTGCCGCGCCATGCGCGGCGCACCCAGCATCGCCGCAATCTGACCGTACGTCACCACTTTCCCGCACGGCACCTGTCTTAACACTTCATAGACCCGCCGGAAAAATCCGCCCTTTTCCGATCCGGCCGGAGGAGAAAAAACGTCTCTGCCCCCGCCTTTCCGGCCGGTGCTTTCCGCTTGTGACAAAGATTCCGCTCTCATACTTCCCCTCCGTGCTCTGCGAGCACTGCTTCAAGTTCTCCGCCGTCAAATTCCGGAAACTTCCGGGGAAAAGAGGCGGCGACCTCCTTCCCATTCAGCGTTTTTTCCAGCCAGTACACGTCCAGCCAGCGGCCAAACTTATAACCCTGTTCCGAAAAGCGCGCGCAATCGGCATACCCCACGGCGCGATGAAACGCGAGACTGGCGGCATTTTCGCCCGTGATGAGCGCATACAGTTTCCGATAGCCCAGCCGACGGCAGATTTCCTCCACGCACCCGGTCAGCTTCTTCCCGACGCCGCGATGGCGGAACGCGGGATCGACATACACGGACAGTTCGGCGCACCAGCGGTAAGCCGTCCGGGAAAACGCTTCGTCCGCATAGGCATAGGCGACCGTTTTTCTGTCGGCTTCGCCGACCAGAAAGGGAAAACGCCCTCGGATCCGCCTGATCCGAGAAAGCATTTCTTCTGAGGACGGAGGGGCGTATTCAAAGGAGACCGTCGTAGTCTCCACATAAAACGCATAGATTTCCGCAATGCGTCCGGCGTCGGATTCCGACGCCGGACGAAGCGATAAACGCATACCTGGTCCCTCTCTTTTCAGTCTTTATTCGTTTTGAGAATCTGCATGAACACTTCGGAAGGGACTTCCACGCTGCCCACCTGGCGCATGCGCTTTTTCCCCTCCTTCTGCTTTTCGAGAAGTTTGCGCTTTCTCGTGATGTCGCCGCCGTAACACTTGGCCAGCACGTCCTTGCGCATGGCCTTCACCGTTTCCCGCGCAATGATCTTCCCGCCGATCGCCGCCTGGACGGGCACCTCAAACAACTGCCGGGGTATGGCGTCTTTGAGGTTTTCACACAAGGTTCTGCCCCGTTCGTACGCTCTGTCTTCAAACACGATCGTGGAAAGCGCGTCGCACACTTCTCCGTTCAGGAGAATATCCATCTTCACCAGCCTGGACCGGGCATAGCCGCTCAGTTCGTAATCGAAACTGGCATACCCCTTCGTGCGGGATTTCAGGCCGTCGAAGAAGTCGTAGACAATCTCGTTGAGGGGCAAGGTGTATTCCAGCTTTACCCGTCGTTCGTCGAGATAGGTCATATTCTTGAATACCCCGCGCTTTTCCTTGCACAGATCCATCACGGGCCCCATATAATCGGGCGGGGTATAAATTTCCGCCTTCACGATAGGCTCCTCCATGTATTCGATGTCCGACGGGTCGGGCAGGTGGGGGGGATTGTCCACATACAGCTCGCTGCCGTCCGTCTTGTGCACGAGATAGCTCACCGACGGCGCCGTCGTGATGATGTCGAGATTGAACTCCCGCTCGATCCGCTCCTGAATGATCTCCATGTGCAGAAGCCCCAGAAATCCGCACCGGAACCCGAACCCGAGCGCCACCGAGGTGTCCGGCTCGAACACGAGCGAAGCGTCGTTGAGTTTGAGCTTCATAATGGCTTCTTTAAGATCGTTGAAACGGCTGCCGTCCAGCGGATAAATGCCGCAGAAAACGACCGGTTGTACTTTTTTATAGCCGGGAAGCGGCTCGGGCGCGGGGTGCAGGGCGTCGGTGACCGTATCGCCCACCGCGACGTCCTGAATGGATTTGATCGAAGCGGCAAGATAGCCCACTTCCCCCGCCGCAAGCTCGGCCTTCGGAAGCAACCCGGGGGCAAAAGCGCCCACTTCCGTGACGTCATAGACGGTGTCGGAGAGAAAGGTGCGGATTTTATCCCCCACCCGGACTCGCCCGTCCATCAGCCGGACAAATAGAATAACCCCTTTGTAATTGTCATAATAACTGTCGAAAATCAACGCTTTGAGCGGCTTTTCCGTATCGCCGTCGGGCGAAGGGAAATAGCGCACGATCGCTTCCAGCAGGTCGTCGATGTTGGTGCCGTCCTTGGCGGAAACGCAGGGCGCATAACTCGCGTCCAGTCCGATGACATCCTCGATCTCCTTTTTCGCCTCGTCCACACGCGCGCTGGGAAGATCGATTTTATTGATGACGGGAAGAATTTCCAGATTGTTTTCCAGCGCGAGATAGACGTTGGCAAGCGTCTGCGCCTCCACTCCCTGCGTCGCGTCCACGACGAGAATGGCGCCTTCGCACGCCGCCAGCGAACGGCTGACTTCATAGGTAAAGTCCACGTGTCCGGGCGTGTCGATCAGGTTGAATTCGTATTCCTTCCCGTCGCGGGCGGTGTAATACATGCGGACGGGCGTCAGTTTGATCGTGATGCCGCGCTCCCGTTCGATGTCCATGCTGTCGAGGAGCTGTTCTTCCATATCGCGCTTAGAGACCTGACCGGTACGCTCAATCAGGCGGTCCGCCAAAGTGGATTTGCCGTGATCAATGTGCGCGATGATACAAAAATTTCTGAGATATGGATTGGGTTTTGCCATAATATTCCTGTCTGATTATAAACGAAACAAAACTTTTTTATAAAATAAATACCGTTTGCTCCTGCTATTTTGCCGAAAAGTTTTCAGCACCGGTATTTTTGGGCCTGTATTCCCCAGGGGACACGGCTACCGGAAGCGTTCAGCGCTCGGAGATGAACATCTTGATGAGCGCACGCAAAGCATACGGAATCTGCGCATTTTTGGGCAGCACCATACCGACGGAGCGCGCGGGCAGAGGCGGATCGGTACGGATTTCGTAAAGGGATTTATCCGCCAGGCGGTGCAGCGCGTACTCCCGGGGGATACAGCCGATTCCCATGCCGCGGATGACCAGGCGCTTCATCAGATCCCAGCTACCGATCTCAATGGCGGGTTTCAGCTCGATTCCGACGTTTTCCAAAAAACTGTTCAGCGAACGCCGCGCCACCGTACCCTGTTCCAGCAAGATCAGCGGATATTCCTGCAATTTTGCCAGCGGAATCACGCCGCGGGTCAGCTCGATGTGCTTTTCGTTGGTGACAAAGACGTCCGTCAGCCGCATGCAATTCCCGTGCAGGCTGAGTTCGGGATCCAGCGCAATGGGCAGATTGACAAAACAGACGTCGCAGCGGTTGGCTTTGAGCGCTTCCAGCGTGCGCGGCGAAAGATCGGACATCAGCTCGATCTTCACCGCGGGGAATTTTTCGTGATATTCGACGATTTTATCCGCGAGAAAATACTCGAAAATCATATCCGAAGCCCCGATCCGTATCGTGCCCGTCGCCGACGTATTCAGCTGAGCGATGCTGTTTTCCGCCTCTTCCAGCAAGGAAAGCGCCTGCTCTACCCGCGAAAAAATGAGTTTCCCCCCCTGCGCCGAGAGTTCCATGCCCCGGTGCGTGCGGTTGAACAGCGAAATCCCGAGCTGGTTTTCCAGCTGTTTGATCGACTGCGACGCTGCCGGCTGAGAAATATACAGTTCCTCGGCGGCTTTGGTCAGACTGCCGCACTTTGCCACCGTATAAAACACTCTGTAAAGTTCCAGATTCGCCATCGTTCCACCTCTCGTCCTGCCGTTTTCTTGTCTCACGCTTACTTCCCCACACAGAATTTGGAGAAAATTTCCTCCACCACCGCTTCCGACGCCGTTTCGCCCGTAATTTCCCCCAGCGTTTCCCAGGCCTCGGTCATATCCGCCGCAACCAGTTCCAACGGCTGCACGCAACAGCCTTCCGCAGCACGGCCCAGCGATTCCGCCGCCCGGCGAAGCGCTCTGAAATGCCTCTCCTCGATCAGGAACGCCGCGTCTTCCCCGCGGGCGCCGAAACTCTTTTCGTACAACAGCTCTTTCAGCCGTTCCACTCCCTCGCCCGTCGTCGCCGAAGTCAGCACGTCCGCCTCGGAAGAGAGCTCCCCTTCCTGCAGATCGATCTTATTCCGAAGGCGGATCACCGGCTTTTCCCCGGCCAGCCGGCGCACGCGGGCCTCCTCATCGTCCCCCTTTTCGGTTCCGTCCGAAACAAATACGACGACGTCCGCCGCGCGCACGATATTTTCCGCCCGCTCGATGCCGATCGATTCGATCCGGTCGCTGCTCTCGCGCATGCCCGCCGTATCGTAAAGATTAAAGCGCACGCCGCCTATTTCCAGCGTCCCTTCGACGGCGTCCCGCGTCGTCCCCGCAATCTCGGAAACGATCGCTTTTTCATATCCCACCAACCGGTTTAACAGAGAACTCTTCCCCGTATTCGGCTTCCCGCAGAGCGCCACCGTCACGCCAGATTTGATCTTCCGACCTTTCGCATAGCCCGCCGCCAAAGCCGAAACGGCATCGCGGATACGGACGAGTTCGGGACGCAGCGCCTCCGCCTCCCGCTCTTCGAGATCTTCTTCGGGATAGTCCACGGCCGCGTCGACGCCGGCAAGCAACTCTTTAAGCTGATTCTGAAATTCCCGGACCTGTTCCGTCAGCTTTTCGCTGTACAGCAGATATCCGGCGCGCACCTCCGCTTCCGATTCCCCGTTGATCATATCCGCCAACCCTTCGGCGGAAGCCAGGGACAATTTTCCGTTCAGAAAGGCACGGCGTGTGAACTCGCCGCGGCCTGCGCTCCTCGCGCCCAGAGAAAAACACTTCGCGAGAATGCCCCGGGCGACGCTCTCGCCGCCGTGGCACTGAAATTCCACGATGTCCTCGCCCGTATAGCTGTGCGGGGCCCGGAAATACACGCATAACCCGTAATCGGAAAATCCTTCCGCCGCAATCCGGCCCGGATACAGCCGGTAAGGCGAAAAATCCCGTACGGCGACCCCGCCCGCCGGGATAAACATTTTTTCCGCGATCGGCAACGCCTCTTTTCCGCTTATCCGGACAATGGCAACCCCGCCTTTCCCGGGCGGCGTCGCAATCGCCCCGATCGTATCTTCCGACATCTTTCCGCCTCCTGCACGGCCGCTCCGCACCCCGCTCTCCGCCGCAACCTGCTATAATCTGAATTTATAATCAGCCTTATTATATCACACTATTGCCATACTGTAAACCGTTTGGACCCTTTTTTGCATAAAAAAAGACGGAAATTATAACTTTCACTTATTTCCGCCTTTTTTCGGGACATTTCCCCGTCCGGGATTTCCCGGAAATTCAGTTGAACGATTCCGTTAAATTTTTCAGCCGACTTTTCAGTTGAACAAATCGTCGCTTCCGCTTTCTTCCGACCGATTGTCATCCTTTGAAGTATCCCCGTCTGACCCGGCCGCGGAGCCGGACGAAGCGCCGGGCGCAAATTCCGAAAACGGATCGTCCGCCGGATTCTGACCGGACTGCGGCCTTTGCCCATATCCGTTCTGCCCGCCGTAAGGATTTCCGGGATTATTATAAGGCCCGTTCTGCCCGCCATACGGGCCGTTCTGTCCGCCATACGGGCCGTAAGGACCGTACGGACCATAGGGGCCGTACGGATTCCGGTTCTGACGGCGGAGAAACTCCTCCCGCCTTTGCCGGAGATATTCCTCATACGGGCGGCTTTTGTTTTTGCGCAGGACAAAAACGACAATATACCGGCTGACGGGCAGGAACAAACCGAGCCAGGAAAGGAGAAGGTATCCTTTTGCGTAATATCTCTTATACAGGCCCATCAGCAGAATGAGCAACAATATGATATAAACGAGTTCAAAAATCCCGATGAAAAAGTCACTGAGACGATAAAAATTATAGACATACAGTCCGAAGCCGGACAGATTGACCCATTGATAGCCCTGCTCGTTTTCCACGATAAAACCGGCGTATTTCGTGAAGAGCAACGCCTCGGCGACGGCGGCCGCAATGCAGAAAACGGAAACGCCGACCGACGCCAGCATCGTATACAATCCCGGGCGTTTCATTTTCCGGCCGAATATATCGCAGGTCCCCGCGAGTTTTCCCATAAACACCAGATCGGCAAACGGCACGAACGCCAGCCACTTATGCCTGAGCCCGACATTTTTAGCCATTTTGTACAATCCCACGCCCTGGAGAATGAACAACGCCAGCCAGATTGCCCCGGCTACCGCCGCCGTCACAACAAACAGGCGCGCGGAAACATAGCCGTCCGAGGAAATCAGACCGAACGTAAAAACTACCCGATAAACTGAATATAATTCCATATTCACTCCCGACGCCCTTCCGGCGCCCGACAATACACTTCTCTCTTTGCCCCGGACAAGCCCGGTTTACGGACAAATCAGGCAATGAATGAAAAGACAAAGACAGCGACCGCGATCAAAAGCCCCACGCCGATCAGAATAAAAGAAGCGACATTTCCCGATTTTCCGTTCAGGCGGCCCCGGACAGAATCCCGCAAAAGAAACTGACGGCGTTCCGCCCCTTTCGGAGTCAGCGCTCCGCAATCGTACCAGGGCCGTTCTTCCAGCAACGATCCGGACACCATATCGCTGACGACGAATGCCGCACGGACGTCCCCGCGCGAACGTTCGGGATTTTTCTGCATATGCAGCAACCGCTTTCCGAAGTACACGACGGCGGCGACCACGCAAACCGCGCCGATCAGAAACTGCATCAGCGAAACGATCGCCGTATACACCGGAAATCCGTCGCCGTCCCAGGACATCGCCAGCGCGGTGGGGATCATTCCCCAGCCGGCAAAGAAATTGATCGCAAAATGCGCCACCATTCCAACCAGCAGGTTCCTCGTCTCCACGACAAGAAATCCAATGATAAGCGCAAGCAGGAACTGATAGATAAACTGCTGATAAGAGCCGTGCGCCAGGGCAAACATGAGCGACGAAAGCACGACGGCAGGCACTTTTCCGTATTGCAGAAAACCGCGCAGAATAACGCCGCGGAACAGAAGTTCCTCAAAAATCGCAGGCAGAATCGGAACAAAAATAAAGATGTAGAGCAACATCCAGCCCACCCCGTCTTCCGTAATCTCGATTCCGCCGTTGCCCGGCTGAATGGGCGAAACAGCCTCGCTGATAAATTCTCCTGCAATCGCAAACGACTCGGACAGCGGCATCAGCAGCGACGCAAGCCCGAATACCAGTACGAACGTCATCAGAATTTCCGTTCCGCACCCTTTGCGAACGAGAAAACCTCCCCCGTTCAACGGATGCACGCGCGCCGACAGGGAAAAAATCATCGTCACCAAAAACAATCCCGCCGAAAGCAATATCGTACTGAGACAACTGAACAAGCCGATATCCACTGACCCGGACGAACGCAGCGCAACAGCCAATATCAAGGATATGAACAGCCACAGTCCCCAATAGGCAAGATAAGCCAAAGAGGCATGCAGCGCGTTGAAACTGTTAGGGTTATAATATTTTCTCTCGTACATCACAACATCTCCTCCCCGTATTCGACATTGATCAACATCAACCCTTTGGCAGGCATCGTCTTTCCCAGCAAATCCCTGCGCCCCGTTTCAAAAGCCTCAGAAAGGCTTTCTGCGCTGCGCCTGCCCCCGGCGAGTTCCAGCAGCTCGCCCGTCATCGTACGCACCATATTATATAAAAATCCGTTGCCGGTCACATAGATGAAAATATCCCGGCTTCCCAGAGACTCCCCCTCTTCCACCCGCACGGAATACACCGTGCGCACCGTCGTCTTTGCCGAGGAACCGGAAGCGCAGAACGCCTTGTAATCGTGCGTCCCGGCCAGTTTCGGCGCCCATTCGGCGAGCCGCTCCGGCGACGGGGCCCGTTCGATCCGGACGGCATAACGCTCTTTTAGCGGCATTTCCCGCTCGGAGACATACAGCGAATAGCGGTAAGTCTTACGCTTGGCCGCGCGGCTGCAATCGAAATCCGCCCGGACCGCCCTTCCGGAAAGTACCCGCACCGCCGGCGGAAGCAACGGATTCAGAAGATCGGGAAGTTTTTCGGGCGGAACCGTCAGTCCTTCCGCATCAAAATGGCAGGGTTGCGCCGCGGCGTGTACGCCCGCGTCGGTACGCCCGCTGGCGGTGACCCGGCAGGGCTTCCCCAGCCCCTCTTCCAAAGCCTTTTCCAGCACTTCCTGTACGGACAGCGCGTTCTTCTGTCTCTGCCACCCCGAAAAGCCGGTGCCGTCATAAGCGATGATAAGAAGATATCGCATATCTCCCTCCTCAAAGCAGATTGGCAAAATACACGCGGAAGAGAATCACCCCCGCCAGCAATGCGGCGCCCAGCAAAAACGCAATAAAATCCCGGCCGGCAAAACGCAGTTTTTTATACTTGGTCCGCACTTTGCTCCCCGAATAGCACCGGGCGTCCATCGCGTCCCCCAGTTCGTCCGCGCGGCGGAACGCGCTGACCAGGAGAGGAATAAGCACGGGGATCACCGCTTTCACCCGCCTGACGAGCCCGCCCGTTTCAAAATCCGCGCCGCGCGCTTTCTGCGCGTTCATGATCCGGCCCGTCTCGTCCGTCAGAATGGGAATAAAACGCAGGGCGATGGACATGATGAGCGCGAGCTCGTGCACGGGAAAGCGGATGAGTTTCAGAGGATACAGCAGACTTTCAATGCCGTCCGTAAGGGATACGGGCGTCGTCGTCAGCGTCAGGATGGCAGAACCGGCCACCAGCAGAAACAGCCGGACGGCGAGGAAAACGGTATAAATCGTCCCCTCGCGGGTGATTTTGATAAATTTCCATTGCCACCAGACCGTTTCGCCAGAGTAGAAGAACAGATTGAGCACCGCAGTGAACACGAGCAGAAACACGATTGCTCGCACCGAGCGCAACAGACTGCCGAACGGAACGCGGGAAAGCGCCGCAACCAGCAGAAAGACAAAAGCGCAGGCGCCGAGCCCGTAAAAATTTTTCGCCGTGAAAATCGCCGCGATATATACGATGAAGAACAGGATTTTGGTGCGGGGATCGCATCTGTGCACGGGCGATTCCGCGGGATAGTACTGTCCGAAGGTCACATCACGCATCTTCCCGTCCTCCCAGCCCCGCATATTCCAGCGTTTTGCGCACAAAATCCGCGGAAGTGAAATCACAGCGCAGTTTCACGCCTTTTTGTTCGAGCAGCTCCGTCACTTTGGCCGTAAACGGAATATCCAACCCCAGCCCGGACAGCGTTGCATAATCGAGAAACAGCTCTGCGGGAGACGCTTCCCGGACGACTTTCCCGTCCGAAAAAACCGCCGCCCGCGTACAGTTTTCGCTGATTTCATCCATATCATGAGACACAATTATGACCGTTTTACACCACTCTTTGTGAATTTTGTGTAAAAGTTGCATAATCTCCTGTTTCCCGAGCGGATCCAACCCCGCCGCCGGCTCGTCCAGCACGAGGATTTCCGGTTTTGTGACGATGACGCCGGCAATCGCCACCCGCCGTTTCTGTCCGCCCGAAAGCTCGAACGGAGAACGGTCTTTCACCGCTTCATAATCGAGCCCTACCGTTTCCAGCGCCTCTTTCACCGAGCGGTTGATCTCCTCTTCGGAAATCCCGTCGCTGAAATTTTTCAGCCCGAACGCCACATCCGCCGCCACCGTTTCCGCAAACAACTGATATTCCGGATACTGAAAGACCATGCCCACTTTGCTTCTCAGCTTGCGAAAATCCGTCTTTTTGTCCGTCAGATCGAATCCGTCCGCTTTCAGCACGACGGGAGGAGGCAGAACCGTCCCCTTTTTCGGCTTTTTGGGTTTGTATTTCTTTTCGGCCGTCGGGACCTTGATCAGCGCGTTCAGATGCTGTACAAACGTGGATTTCCCGCTTCCCGTATGCCCGATGATTCCGAAAAATTCTCCCGCGCGGATTTCCGCGTTCACGCCGTTGAGCGCCTGTGTGGCAAACGGCGATCCCGGATTATAGGTATGCGTGAGATTGCGGCAGAGAACGCTTCCCGTCCCGCCGTCTCCTTCCTTCGGTCCGTCGTCCCGCCCGGATTCCCGCGAAGAAAATTTTTCTTCCCCGTCCGGCGATTCGGAAGGCGCTTCTTTTTCCGGCAACACGGAGAACAATTCTTCCGCCAGCTGTTCCGGCGACAGCGCGTCCCGGACCGGCAGCCCTCCTTTGCGCAGCGCCCGGCAGATGGCTACCGGCCGCGGCAAAGCGAGATTAAAGGTTTCCAGTTCCTCTTCCCGGCAAAGTATGTCGGAAGGAATGCCCTGCATGACGATCTCTCCGCGGTTCATCACGACGGCGCGATCGGCGAGAAGCGCTTCTTCGGGAAAATGCGTAATGAGCACGACGGTGATCCTGTCCTGTTTGTTGAGGCGGAGAACTACGTCGATCACCTCTTTTCTGCCCCGCGGATCAAGCATGGCGGTTGCTTCGTCCAGAATCATGATCTTGGGGCGGAGCGCCAGCACCCCCGCGATGGCGATGCGCTGTTTCTGTCCGCCCGAAAGCCGCGCGGGAGACGCATTTCTGTATGCCGTCATCCCCACGGCGGCCAGCGCGGCGTCGATACGCTCCCCGATCTCCGCACGGGGCACCCCGATGTTTTCGGGGCCGAACGCGATATCGTCCTCGACAATGGACGCCACGGTCTGGTTGTCGGGGTTCTGAAACACAATGCCGACGTTCCTGCGGATGTCAAAGAGTTTTTTCGGATCTCCCGCATCCATTCCGAGGACGGTGATTCTGCCCGAAGAGGGAGTCAGCAATCCGTCCGTCAGCCGCGCCAGCGTGGATTTCCCGCTTCCGTTGTGTCCTAAAACGGCGACAAATTCCCCTTCCTGCACGGAAAGGCTGACGCCGTTGAGCGCGAATGCGTCTTTTTCGCCTTCGTCATATGAAAAATGTACGTTTTCGAAACTGATGGCTTCCATTCTTTTATCTGCTGCCTGTTTTCACCCGATCGGGCTGCGGAACGTTTGATTTTTGTTATATACCTTATTATTATAACAAATTTCTTTTCCCTTTACAATGAAAATGAGGTGAAATTATCCGTTTCCGAAAAATATTTTCCGGTTTTTGTCTCCCCGCCGCCCGTTTCGCGCACTTCGCGGCATCCGCCGCCCCGAGCGGCACGTCGGAATTCCGGCAAAAACGCAATTCCCTTTTTCGCTCCAAAGACGTCCTTCCCGGAAGAATATTCCTCCGTTTTGCCCGCCCCTACCCCTTTTTTGCGGAAATAAACAGCTTTTCGGGAAATTTTCGGCAATTTTGCGGGAAATTCTTTTGATTTTTTTGC
>DVMZ01000016.1 GCA_018714725.1 Candidatus Scatosoma pullistercoris | reverse complement strand
GTAACAGCCTCGTTTGTTTGGTTTTTTTTGGTGATTAAACTATATCACAAACTTCTTGGCTTGTTACTCTTTTTTTATCATCTTTGTCTCATATCTATTGTAATCATACAAAAATCCGATAAAAATTCCTTTTCCCCCGTTGACTTTTTCCTGCGTTCATGGTATAATCATACCGTCGGTACCGAGGCGGAGTCCGCCCGGTAACTTTAACGTTCAAGTTCTCGGTGAACGGGCAGAGAAAAGCAAGGAGAGAAGGGATATGGAACAAAGAGAAGCGCAGAAATTATTCGCGGAGCTGTTCGGCGGGGAAGCGGAAGATCTGTTTACGGCGGCGGGCCGGATCAACGTCATCGGCGAGCATGTGGATTATTGCGGCGGCAAAGTGTTTCCCGCCGCGCTCAATCTGAGATGCAATGTCTACGGCAGAAAGAACGGCGAGAATGTCATCCGCGTGGCGGCGAGCGATTTCAAGGAAGTCGTGACGCTGGACATCGGGAATCTCGGGGCCTATAAAAATCTGAAATGGGGAAATTATCAGGCGGGCGTCGCGTATTATCTCGCGGAGAAAGGGACGCCCATTGTCGGGTGCGATCTGCTGTACGATTGCACGGTTCCGTTCGGCAGCGGTCTGTCCTCGTCGGCGGCGATCGAGGTCGCCACGGCGGTGGCGCTCAGCGAGTATGCGGGCGTGAAATACGATAAGGTCAAACTGGCGCTGGTTTCGCAGGAAGCGGAAAACAAATACGCGGGCGTCAACTGCGGGATTATGGATCAGTTTGCCTCCGCCATGGGGAAAAAGGACCATGCGATTCTGTTGGATTGCGCCACGCTGGAATATGAATATGTGCCCCTCAGATTGGGCGAATATTGCCTGGTGGTCGCCAACTGCAACAAGCCGCACAACCTCGTGGAGAGCAAATACAACGTACGCCGCCACGAAGTGGAGACGGCTCTGAAAGCCATCCGGGAGGTGAAGCCCGATCTTCCCTGTCTGGCGGCGCTTACGCCCAAGGAGTTCAACGAAGTGAAATATCTTCTTTCCGGCGTCGTTTCCAAGCGCGCGGAACACGTCGTGATGGAGTGCAGCCGCGTACAGCAGGCGGTGGACGCCCTCAAAGCGGGCGATCTGGTGGAGCTTGGCCGTCTGCTCAACGAAAGCCATTACAGCCTGCGCGATCTGTACGAAGTGACGGGCAGGGAACTGGATACGCTCAGCGCGCTGGCGAGAAAGGAGACGGACTGTCTCGGTTCGAGAATGATTGGCGCAGGATTCGGCGGCTGTACCATTTCCATCGTGAAAAAGAGCGCGGTGGACGGATTTATCCGCCGGGTGGGCAAGGCGTATTACGACGCGATCGGCTATCGCGCCAGCTTTTATGAGACCTCGATCGAGGACGGGATTACGGTACAGAAATTATGAGTGATATGAATCGGAATATTTCGGATCTGTTGGCTTATGCGAAACTTCATCTGGGCATGGACGAGGCGGACGGCGTGTATCTCGCCAATCGCGTACTGGAAAAGCTGAACGCGGATTCGTTTGAGCCGTGCGCGGCGGACGAAGGGGCGATTGCGGCGATGGAATGTCCGGACGAAGTGCTTGCGCCCATTCTCGCCTATGCGAAGGAAAAGGGCATCGTCGGCGAAGGAGAGGAGGAATTTTTTACTTCCGATCTCCTCGATCTGCTGTCTCCCCGCCCGTCCGAAGTGACGGCGGCGTTTGAAAAGGCGTATGCGGAAAATCCCGAAAAGGCCTTTGACGGACTGTATGATCTGGGCGTCAAAAACGATTATGTCAAATTTTCGGCGATCGCCCGGAATAAGTGCTGGATTGCGGAATCCACCCGCAACAAAATCGAAATCACGATCAATCTGAGCAAACCGGAAAAGAACAATAAGCTGACGGCCAAGCTCCGCAATGTCTCGGCGGGGTATCCCAAGTGCATGCTCTGCCGGGAGAACGTCGGATATGTGGGGCAGGGGAGGACCCGCCGCAATATGCGGACGATCCCGCTGACGCTGGCGGGAGAGGAGTGGTTCTGGCAGTATTCCCCGTACGCGTATTTTTATCAGCACGGGATCGCGATCAATGCAAAACATACGCCCATGGTGCTCGACGGAAAGACGTTTGAAAAGCTGTTGGATTTTGTGGACTATGCGCCGCAGTATTTCATCGGTTCCAACGCGCCCCTTCCCATCGTGGGAGGGAGCATTCTTGCCCACGAGCATTTCCAGGGCGGCAAGCACGTTTTCCCGATGTTCACAGTGCCGACGATGAAGGCGCTTGTTTCGCCCGAACCGGGCGTGAAGGCCAGTCTGCCCGACTGGTACAACAGCGTGATTTTGCTGGAGAGCGCCGAAAAAGTCGCTCTGGTAACCGCGGCGGGGAAAATTCTCGACGCCTGGCGGGGCTATTCGGACGAATCGGTGGGCATTATCGCGGAAACGACGGCGCCGCACAACACGCTGGCGCCCATCGCGCGCAAAACCTCCGACGGCTATCAGCTGTATCTGTTGCTTCGGAACAACCGTTGCGACGAGGAAAATCCGGACGGTATTTTCCATGCCCACAAGGAATATCATAATATCAAAAGCGAGTCGATCGGGCTCATTGAGGCGATGGGAAGATTCATTCTTCCCGGCCGGCTGGATTATCAGCTGAAAGAAGTTGAGAAATTCCTGACCGGAGAAAACACGGTGCTTGCGGAAAATATGTCCATTCATAAAGACATGGTGGCTTCGCTTTTGTCCGAATATGGGAATAAACTGTCTGCGGACGAAGCGCGGGAAGCCGTCCGCGGACGGGTGGAAAGCGTGTGCGAACACATTCTGGAAAATACGGCCGTGTTCAAACACGATGCGGAGGGCATGGCCGCGTTCGGGCGGTTCCTCGGCGTCTGCGGCTATTCGATGAAATAAAGCGCGGAAAAAAGCGGCTCGTCCGTTCGGACGACGCCGCTTTTTTGATGACGGCGGAAAACAATAACCGAAGAAGAGGTACCAGGGGAGCGACGACGGAGGAGCGCATGGCAAAACGGGTGACGATCAAGGACATCGCGGCGGCGGCCGGGATTACGCCGCAGGCGGTTTCGCGCGCGTTGCGCGGGGAAAGCGATATCTCCGAAAAGACTAAACTTCGGGTGCGCGAGATCGCCGAAAAGCTCAATTACGTCGGCAATTCTTCCGCCAGGGCGCTGCGCTACGGAACTTCCCGCATGATTGCGGTGGTTTACGACAATCCGGTCAACCTGTATTTTTCCTTTATGACGGCTTATCTGCACGAGTGCCTGAAAGCGCGCGGCTATTCCATGCTGATGATGGTGGAGCCGGTGCGCAGGTTGTCCGCGGACCTGTATCTGTCCGTGCTTTCCGGAAACGTGGACGGAATTCTCAGTTTTCTGGAACCGGACGAAGAAGCGGGGAAACTCATCGACGATTACGGGGTGCCCGTGGTCCTGGTCGGTCGGCGTTCCGACGTCCGGAATGTCGATTGCATCTACACGGACGACGAGAAGGGCGGCCGGCTGGCGGCGGCCTATCTCGCGGAAACGGGCGCAAGAAAGATCGCGTATTTTTCCGAAGGACTGGATCTGACCTGCGCGCAGGATCGTTTTCGCGGTTTTCGCGCGGAGCTTTCCCGCAGGGGATTGTTTGACGAAAGCCTTTGTTTTTTTTCGGAGCCGGAGCAAGGCGGGCCGGCGGAGCGGCTGAAACGCTTTCTCGATTCGGGAAAGGAGTTTGACGGGTTGTTCTGTTTCAGCGATTTTTTTGCCTATGAAGCCGTTTGCCTGTTTGCGGAGCGGGGCATCGCGGTGCCCGTGGTCGGCTATGACGACGTGCGGGAGAAAATTCCCATTCCGGGCGCCATACCGTCCGTGGGATCGGATAAACAGCACATTGCCGAAACTTCGGTAGGATTTTTGCTCGATCGGATTCCGGGCGCGGGAGAAAAAGCCGGGGGCAGGGAAGCGATCAATGCGCGTCGGGCAAAGCGGGAAAAGTGCTTTGACGTAAGGCTGTGTCTGCCGGGAACAACAGATTGATGAGCTGATATCGCTTGCGCGAAAACTTCGTATTTTTTTTCGGCTACGGCCTTTTTATTCGGTATGTCCGCAAAACCGGAATGCGTCGGAGACGGCGGGGCGAATTGCTTGACTTTTCTTTGCGGCGGTGCTATGATAGGAATCCGGAATGTCGTTTTTTGCGGAAACGGCCCGATTTGAAAAGAGATTAAACAATTTTTGCGATCCCCGCAATCCATGGCGACGGAAAAAATTTTGACAATTCATCAGGATACGGGGAATACTGAGAATAAAGAATATTAGAAGGAGCGGATTGCGGCGCATGCATTCGGCGGCAGTAAAACAGGCCCTGACGGAAGGACCGATACGGAGAAGTTTGTTTTTTTTCGCGTTGCCTATTTTTCTGAGCAACCTTTTTCAGCAACTGTACAATTCGGCGGATTCCATCATCGTGGGACATTTTTTGGGCAACCGGGCGTTGGCGGCGGTTTCGTCGTCTGGGAGCCTGATTTTTCTTCTGGTCGGATTTTTTAACGGCACTGCGGTCGGCGCGGGCGTGATTATCGCGCGCTATTTCGGCGCGAAAAAGTATGACGAAATGCGGCGTGCGATTCACACCGATCTTGCGTTTGCGCTGGCGGCGGGCGTCATCCTCACGGTGGGCGGCGTATTGCTCACGCCCAGCCTGCTCCGGCTGATGAAGACGCCGGAGGAAGTTTTGCCTCAATCGATCGCGTATTTCAGAATTTACTTTCTCGGCTCCCTCGCGGTGGTGCTGTATAACATCGCGGTCGGGATTTTACAGGCGTTGGGCGACAGCCGGCATCCGCTGTATTATCTGATTTTTTCCGCGGCGCTGAATGTCGTGCTCGATCTGCTGTTTGTGGGCGTGTTCAGAATGAGCGTGGGCTCTGCGGCGGCGGCCACCGCCATTTCGCAGGGCGTTTCCGCGTTGCTTTGTATCATTCAGTTGCTTCGTACGAAAGAAGTGTACCGGATTTCGCTCAGAGAAATCCGGTTTCACAAGGGAATGCTGGGACAGATTCTCCGTTACGGATTGCCCTCGGGGGTGCAGAATTCGGTGATCGCTCTGGCCAACGTCGTCGTGCAGTCCAACATCAACGTGTTCGGCGACAGCGCCATGTCCGGCTGCGGCAGTTATTCGCGCGTGGAAGGGTTTGCCTTTCTGCCCATCACTTCCTTTTCGCTGTCGCTCACCACGTTTATCGGGCAGAATCTCGGCGCCAGAAAATTCGACCGCGCCAAGGCGGGGGCCCGGTTCGGGATTTTTTGTTCCGTCGTCATGGCGGAGCTCATCGGCGTGGCAATCTGCCTGCTGGCTCCCTATCTCATCGCTTTGTTTATCGATCCGGGCGAAACGGCCGCGGCGGAAGTCATCCGCATCGGCACCAGGCAGGCCCGCACCGAAGCGCTGTTCTATTGTCTGCTGGCCTTTTCGCACTGCATCGCGGGCATCTGCCGCGGCGCGGGCAAAGCGGGCGTGCCCATGTGTATCATGCTTGCCTGCTGGTGTCTGATCCGCATTATTTATATCAGCATCATCGTTCGTTTCATTCCCAGCATCAACGTCATTTTCTGGGCGTATCCGCTTACCTGGGGGCTCAGCTCGATTATTTTTCTGGTCTATTATCTGCGTTCGGACTGGGTACACGCCTTTGAGCGCCGGCAGAGCGGAGCGTTGCCCCCGGAGGCCGTTTCCGGAGCGGCGCAGGAGGGGGAAACCGGCGAATTTGTCAACGCGGACGGAGAGATTTCCGGGGCGGACGCAGCGGAGAAGGAAACGGATCTCGGCGGCCGCACTGATTTTTGACGGGAACCGGGGGAACCGAAAAAATCGAAAAAATCGAAAGAATCGAAAAAACCGAAAAAAACCGAAAAAATCGTCGTGGCAAGGCGGAAAACGCAGGTCGGAAAAAGCGGAATTTTGTCGCCGATATATGCCCGGCGGCGCATAAGAGCGGGATTTCGGCACAAGTGCATTCCGGGGCATATAACCCGGGAGAAAAAACGGTCGTTTTTTGTCGGAAGTTTTTTTCGACGGAAAAATAGAAAAATCGACAAAAAGGGAGGAAAAAGATGAAATATATTCTTGCGCTCGATCAGGGGACCACTTCTTCGCGGGCGGCGCTCGTGGACGAAAATCAGAAAATCGTCTCCATTCTCAGCCGGGAGTTTCCGCAGCTTTACCCGGAAGAAGGGTGGGTGGAACACGATCCGATGGACATCTGGTCCAGCCAGTACGGCGTGATGATGGAAGTAGTGGCGCGAAGCGGGATTTCCCCCGAAGAGATTGCGGCCATCGGAATCACCAATCAGCGGGAGACCACCGTCGTCTGGGATAAGGAGACGGGGAAGCCCGTCTATAACGCCATTGTCTGGCAGTGCCGCCGCACGGCGCCGATCATTGCGGAAGTGGAAGAAAAAGGGTATCGGGAAACCATTCTTAAAAAAACCGGGTTGATTCCCGACGCCTATTTTTCCGCCAGCAAGATCAAATGGATTCTCGACAAAGCGGACGGCGCGCGCGAGCGCGCGGAGCGCGGCGAACTGTTATTCGGGACGGTGGACACCTGGCTGGTCTGGAAACTGACGGGCGGGAAAGTGCACGTCACCGACCGCACCAATGCTTCGAGGACGATGCTCTTTAATATCAATACGCTGGAATGGGATGACGAACTTCTGAACATTTTCGGCGTCCCCCGCGCGATGCTGCCCGAGGTGAGGAGTTCCGGAGAGGTGTACGGAACGGCGAACGTAGGGGGTATGTCTGTACCTATCGCAGGAATTGCGGGGGATCAGCAGGCGGCTTTGTTCGGGCAGTGCTGTTTTGCAAAGGGCGAAGCCAAAAATACTTACGGCACCGGCTGTTTTCTGCTCGTCAACGCGGGGCATACCCGGCCGGAGAGCAAAAACGGCCTGCTCACCACCCTGGCGGCGACGCTCAAAAGAGAGAAACCGCAATACGCGCTGGAAGGGAGCGTCTTTATCGGCGGCGCGGTGATTCAGTGGCTGCGCGATGAAATGCGCTTTTTCACGGACAGCCGGGACGCGGAATATTATGCGAGGAAAGTGAAGGATACGGGCGGGGTGTATGTCGTGCCCGCCTTTACGGGAATCGGCGCGCCGTATTGGGATATGTATGCGCGGGGCGCGATTTTCGGGATCACCCGCGGCACCCGCCGCGAGCACATCATCCGCGCCGCACAGGAATCCATTGCCTATCAGTCGGCAGATCTCGTGGCGGCCATGGAAAAGGACACGGGCGTTCCGCTTAAAATTCTCAAAGCGGACGGCGGGGCGTCCCGCGATGGGTTTCTGATGCAGTTTCAGGCGGACATTCTCGGGAAGGAAGTCGTCCGTCCCACCGTTCACGAAACGACGGCGCTGGGCGCGGCGTCCCTGGCGGGACTGGCGGTGGGGGTGTGGAAGGACCGCAAACAGATTGCGGCGCTCCGGGAGACGGAAGCGAAATACCTGCCTGCCATGGACAACTGCGAACGGGAGAAAAAACTCGCGGGGTGGCATCGCGCGGTGGAGCGTTCTCTCGGCTGGGAACGTCCGTGAATCGGCGTTGAACCGAAGCCGCGGCAGCCGTGAAATCGGGTTTTTTATATTTTTTTCGGATTGCGGTTGACAAGGGAAGAAATGTATAGTATAATAAACAGGAAAATGTTGCAGAGGACGGAAAACAAGTTCTTCCCGGTGACCAATCCCCTGTTGAAAGGGGCGGTGACGGCGGCGCTGGCGGCTTTGGGGATTTTTGCCTTGCTTTTTGAATATCCTTGCCCGTTTCTGGCGCTGACGGGAGTGCCGTGTCTCGGTTGCGGAACCACGCATGCCGTGCGGGAATTGCTCGCGGGAAATTTTTCGGCGGCTTTCCGATGCCACGGAATGTTCTGGACGTTTCCGTTGATCTGGCTGTATTTCTGCGCGGATTTCAGGCTGCTGAAAAACAAGAAATGCAACGACGGCGCCTTTGCGGCAATTGTGATCGGTTATCTGCTCGATTACGCGCTTCGCGTTCTCTTTTGAAGAGATCGGGCGGGTGAGATGATAAAAAATAAATTATGTGGAGGGATGTTATGTTTTGTCCGCATTGCGGGAATGAGGTAAAGGACGGAGCGGTTTTTTGCACAAAATGCGGCGGCCGTCTCCAATTTGATACGGAAGCGCCGGTCGGTGAGGGGGCGGCCCCTTCTGAACCGTCGGCTCAGGATCAACAGGCTGTACAAGGTCAGCCGGTCCAGCCGCAACAGCCGGCACAGTCGCAAGCTCAGTCGCAGCAGACCTGGCAGGCGCCGGTTCAGCAGTATCAGCAGTCGCAGCAGACCTGGCAACAGAATGCGGGGGCCGGACAGGAGAACGGGACGGCATATACCTATCGGCCCAATCCCGGCTATAATCCGGGAAATCCCAACGGCTATCCCGGTGGGCAGAATACCGTAAAAAGTTCGAAGAGCAAACTCGTGGCCGGGCTTTTGGGGATTTTTCTCGGCGGATTCGGCGCCCATAATTTCTACCTCGGCAAAACATCCCGCGCGATCGCGCAGATTGTAGTGACGGTCGTTACCTGCGGCGCCGGTTCTATCTGGGGACTGATTGAAGGCATTCTTTGCCTGTGCGGCAATTATACGGACGCGGACGGACTTCCGCTTTCCGACTGATTCCTGAAAGAGATGATTTTTGACGCGTTCCGCCTTTTGCGGAACGCGTAGTTTTTAATATAAATAAAAAGGGTTTCGGAAAATAAAAAATCCGGCGCATTTCTGCGCCGGGATATTCTTTAGCCTTTGCGCGGATTACGCAAAGACGGGAATGGTGTTGAGGTAAACGACGTCGGGGCGTTCTGCCGCCCGGCCTTCCGCAAGGACGAAGGCTTTTTTGCAGATGATTCCGCCGGCTTTCTCGACGAGCGCTTCCAGCCCCGAAAGGGAGGCTCCGGTGGAGACCACGTCGTCCACGATGCCCACCTTTTTCCCGCGGATCAGATCCACGTCGTGTTTGGAAAGATAGAGCTTCTGTTCTTTTCCGGTGGTGATGGAGGATTCGATTGTGACGTCGATGCCGTCCTGCATATACAGTTTTTTGCTCTTGCGGGCGACGGCATAAAATCTCTGCCCGAGGTTGCGCGCGATGCAGTGGGTCAGCTGCAGCCCTTTGGATTCCGCGGTGATCAGCACGTCGCAGTCGCGGAGTTTTTCGGTCAGCAATTTTGCGCAGCGCTCGGTGAGCGCGCTGTCCCCGTGCAGATTGAAAAAGGCGATCCGGATGCCGCTGGGAAGCGGCAGAATGGGCAAATGCGCCTCAAAACCTTCAAAATCCACCGTGTAAAACTTCTGCTCTTCTTTATCCATGGTAAGACGCTCCTTGAAACAAATTGAAATGGTTTCCGATCGGCTTCTATTGTATCACAATTTTTCTGAAAAGTAAACGGATTTTTCCGGAATCCGGATTTTTCTCCGGGGTTATTCCACGGGGAAAATCCAGCCTTCGGGGGCTTCGGTCTCTCCCCGCTGAATTCCGGTCAGCGTTTCCCGGAGTTTCATGAGCACCGGACTTGTCTCCCCGTCGGGGAAAACGATTTCTTTGCCGTGATCGTTTATTTTGAGGACGGGGGAGATGACGGCGGCGGTTCCGCACAGACCGCATTCCGCGAAATCTGCCGCTTCCGAAAGGCGCACGGGGCGTTCTTCGACGGACATGCCGAGCAGGTGTTCCGCCACATATTCCAGAGAGCGGCGGGTGATGGAAGGCAGGATGGTGGTGGAGTGCGGCGTTACGAATTTTCCGTCTTTGGTGATAAAAATGACGTTGGCGCCGCCCGTTTCTTCCACGAAAGTCCGGGTGGCGGAATCGAGGTAAAGGTTTTCATCAAACCCGGCGGCGTGTGCCTGTACGCCCGCGCGCATGCTCATGGCATAATTGAGCCCGGCTTTGACATGACCGGTGCCATGGGGCGCCGCGCGGTCGGAATCCGCAACTTTGAGGGTGAGCGGATGTATGCCGTTCTGAAAATAAGCGCCGACGGGCGAGCAGAAAATACGGAATTCATATTCGGCGGCGGGTTTGACCCCGAGCACCGGACCGGTGGCGAACAGAGTCGGACGCAGATACAAAGAGGCTTCGCTGCCGTAAGGGGGTACGAATTCCCGGTTGGCGGCGACCACTTTTTTTACGGCTTCGAGAAATTTATCTTCGGGAAACACGGGGATTTCCAGCGCGCGGGCGGAATCCGCCAGGCGTCTGGCGTTCAGATCGGGGCGGAAACAGACGATTCTGCCGTCCTTGGCGGTGTAGGCTTTCAGTCCTTCAAAACAGGTCTGCGCATATTGCAGGACCCCTGCGCTCTCGTTGATGACGACCTCGGATTTCTCCGTGAGCCCGCCTTCGTCCCATCGTCCGTTCGCGTAGTGCGCGACAAACCGGAGCGGGGTCCGTGAGTACGAAAAGGTGAGCCGATTCCATTCTTCTGTCGATTTCATAAGTATTCCTCCGTTGAAAACTGTTTCACGCACAATATTATAGGGATTGCGGCCGCAAAAGTCAAACGTGCAGACGGGCTTTTGCACCTTTAAAGTTTGACTTTTTCTTATAATCATGATACAATATTCTTATAGTTCCCGGTTTGCGGAGCGCTGTTTTCGGGGGAAGGCCGCCGGAAGGGCGGAAATTCTCGTCGGAGGTGGTTTGTTTGAGCGAAATCACGGCGATTACGCCGCAGGTAAAAGACAAAACGCGGTGCAATATTTTTGTGGACGGGCGCTTTTATTGCGGACTGACGCTGGAAGCGGCGGTAAAAAATCGCCTGAAAGCCGGCCAGACGATCGATCCTGACCGCCTTGGCGAAATTCAGCTGGAAAGCGAACGCTCGACGGCGCTGGACAAGGCGCTGCATTTTATCGCCGCTTCACAGAAGACCGAGCGGCAGATCCGGGAGTATCTGGCGGGCAAGGGATATCTCGCCGCCGTTTCCGATTATGTGCTGGAAAAGATGTCCGGATACGGGTTTCTCGACGACCGGCAGTATGCGGAGAGCTATGCCGCTTCGGCGGTGAAGAAGAAGGGCGCGCGCCTGATCCGTGCGGAACTGAAAGAAAAAGGAGTGTCGGACGAGCATATCCGAAACGCGCTCGACGGACTGGAGGGAGAAGCGGAAACGGCGGCAAAGCTGCTCGGAAAATACATGCGCGGGAAAGAAGCGGACCGGCAGACCCTGTATAAGGCGTTCCGGTATCTGATCGGGAAAGGATTCGATTACGACACCGCGAAATCGGCGCTGACGGCCTTCGGGGAAGTGTCGGAGGATTCGGAACCGCAGGGGGAGCCGGGGGACTTTTCCGACTGAACCGCGGCAAAAGACGAGGTTTCTTCGGGCGCTTATGGCTTTTGAAATAAAGCCGGGCGGTAAAAAGCGCGGTAGAGCGTGAAAAACGGGCCGGAGTACGGACCTAAGCGGGACGATTGCGCGGCCGGAAAATCCGCGGCGAAGGTCTGCGGTTTGAAAAGGAGGAACGGGATTGAAAATCGTGCGGCTGGACGAGGTGGATTCCACCAATCTGTATGCCAGATCCCTGATCGGGGAGGGGGAGGAATTGGCGGTGATCGCGCTCCGGCAGACGGGCGGCAGGGGGACCAAAGGCCGGCAGTTTGTTTCCGAAGCAGGGGGCGTGTATTTGACGAGATTGAAGTTTCCCGCAGATTTTCCCGCGTCGCAGGCCT
>DVMZ01000124.1 GCA_018714725.1 Candidatus Scatosoma pullistercoris | reverse complement strand
GCTATGACGAGGAGTTTATTTTCCCCGACGGCAATGCCGTGCCCGTCGGAAACCGCGCCTGTCTCGTAGAACAGGCAAAAAAGATGTACCACGAAATGAGTCCGGAAACGGGAGAATTCATCGATTTCATGCTGGAACACGAGCTGATGGACCTCGATAACAAGCCCAACAAAGCTTCGACCGGCTACATGACTTCTCTCGCGGAATACAAAGCGCCGTTCGTGTTCTCCTGCTTCAACGGTACAACGGGGGACGTGGACGTTCTCACGCATGAAATGGGACATGCGTTTGCGGGATACATGGCGATGCGCACCCAGCCCCTTATGGAGCAGTGGGGCGAATCGACGGATATTGCGGAAATTCATTCCATGTCCATGGAGCAGTTCGCCTATCCGTATGCGGAGCTGTTTTTCGGGGACCGTGCAGACAAATACCGCTTCCAGCATTTGCAGGAAGCGCTCACGTTTGTCCCGTTCGGCGTGGCCGTGGACGAGTTTCAGCACATCGTCTACGAGCATCCGGAACTGACTCCGGCAGAGCGGACGGCGGAATGGCGGAAACTGGAAAAGAAGTATATGCCGTGGCGGAACTATGACGGCGACGCGTTTTTTGAAAAAGGCGGCTGGTGGTATCATAAAATTCATATTTTCCATTACCCGTTCTATTATATCAATTACACGCTCACGACGATGGGCGCGATGGAATTCAAAAAGAAGATGGCGGAAAATCCCGAGTCGTGCCGGAAGGACTACCTGACGCTTTGTAAAGTCGGCGGTTCGCTCGGCTATCTCGATACCCTGCGCGCCGCGCACCTGTCTGTCCCGTTCGAGGCGGGGAGTGTGGAAAAGGCAACCGGATATGCGATGAAAATTCTCGAAAGACAAATTGCGGAAAAGGAGAACTTGAAATGAGGACGTCACAACTGAAAAAATATGCGAAATTGCTTGCCAGAATGGGCCTGAACGTCAAAAAGGGCCAGACGGTGTTTATCCAGGCGGGGCTGGATCAGCCCGCGTTCGTGACGATGGTCGCGGAAGAATGTTATAAGGCGGGCGCGAAAGCGGTGTATGTCGATTGGAGCCACCAGCCTCTCGGCAAAATCAACGCCGTCTATCGCAGTCTGGAAACGCTTTCCGATCTCTCTCCCTGGGAAAAGGCGAAGTGGGAGTATAAGGCAAAGGATTTTTCCTGCCGGCTGTTCATCGAATCGGAGGATCCGGACGGCATGGCAGGCGTGGATCAGGAAAAAATGAGCAAGGCCCGCCGGGCGCAGTATCCGCAGCTCAAACCTTACCGCGACGCGATCGAAAACCGGCACCAGTGGTGCATTGCCGCCGTTCCGGGCGAAGCGTGGGCGAAGAAGGTATTTCCGGAACTTTCGCCCAAAAAGGCCGTGGAGAAGATGTGGGAAGTCATTCTTTACACTTCCCGCGCGGACGGCAAAAATCCCGTGAAAGAATGGAAGGAGCATAACGCCGACCTTGCGGCCCGTTGCGCTTATCTCAATTCGCTGGGGCTTAAATATCTCGAATATAAGAGCGGGAACGGCACCGATTTTAGGGTGGAGCTCAACGAGGACGGCATTTTCTGCGGCGGCGAGGAAAAGACGCTGAAAGGCCGGGCGTTCAATCCCAACATTCCCAGCGAAGAGGTGTTCACGTCTCCCAAAGCGGGCGCCGCGGAGGGAATCGTGTATGCGACAAAACCGCTGTCCTATCAAGGCCAGCTCATCGAGAATTTCTCGGTGCGTTTCAGCGGCGGCAAAGTGACGGAAGTCAAAGCGGAGACGGGCGAAGACCTGCTCCGTCAGATGGTTTCCATGGACGAAGGCGCTGGAATGCTGGGCGAGTGCGCGCTGATTCCTTACGATTCTCCCATCAACAATTCGGGCGTACTTTTTTACAATACGCTGTTTGATGAAAATACAAGCTGTCATCTGGCGCTCGGCCACGGCTTCAACGAATGTCTCAGGGGGTACGAAAACTACACGAACGAAGAATGCAAGGCCCATGGAATCAATGACAGCATGATTCATGTCGATTTCATGATCGGAAGCGCGGATTTGTCCATCGTCGGCATTACGAAAAACGGAGACCGCATACAGATTTTCAAAGACGGAAATTGGGCATTTTAAGTGTTTTGCGCCGGACCCGCGTTTGAAAAACGGGGTTCGGCGTTATAAATAACAGAGGAAAACTATCATCGGCAGAGGTGTGTTATCATGACGAAAATCGATATATTTTCCGGCTTTCTGGGCGCCGGTAAAACAACCCTGATCAAAAAACTCATCCGCGAAGCCTATGCGGGCGAAAAAGTGGTGCTAATCGAAAACGAATTCGGCGAGATCGGCATCGACGGCGGATTTCTGCAGGACGCGGGAATCAATATCACCGAAATGAATTCGGGCTGTATCTGCTGTTCTCTTGTGGGCGATTTTGCCAAAGCGCTTCAGAAAGTCTCCGCTGAGTACAATCCCGACCGGATCGTGATCGAGCCGTCCGGCGTCGGCAAACTCAGCGACGTCATCAAGGCGGTCGCGGGCGCAAACCTTCCCGATGCCGTTCTCAATGCGTTCTGCACCGTCGTGGACGCCGGAAAATGCAAAATGTATATGAAGAATTTCGGCGAATTTTTCAACGATCAGGTGGAAAATGCCAGTTGCATTATCCTTTCGCACACGGACGGAATTTCCGAGGAAAAACTCTCCGCCTGTGTTTCCCTGCTCAAAGAACACAACCCTTCCGCCGTAGTGGTCACCGCTTCCTGGAATCTTCTGGACGGAAAAACCGTGCTTGCCGCCATGGAACAAAAAGATTCCCTGAAAGCAGAACTCGATCGCTTGCGTGAGGAGTATGAAGAGGAATGTCATCACGGCCACCACCATGATGATTACGAGGACGAAT
>DVMZ01000123.1 GCA_018714725.1 Candidatus Scatosoma pullistercoris | reverse complement strand
ACGCAAGGGACATCGTCCCTTGACCCGGGACTGCGCAAGCCGTTCGGCTTGCTTTTGAGGGTTCGGGTTTCGCCTGTCGGCGGGGTGCCTTACGGCAAGGGTTTGCGGGCTCCGCCCTGCGCCCGCAAGGGACATCGTCCCTTGACCCGGGACTGCGCAAGCCGTTCGGCTTGCTTTTGTGGGGTTCGAATTACGCCTTACGGCAGGATTGACTGCGGAAGGCGCCGGAAATTTGCGGGAAAGTTTGAAAGATTGCGGAAGAGGTCCGCGGGAAGAAATTGTATTTTACGGAGGAGTTGTTATGGGTGTGTTCGATATCCTGGTGCTGGCGGCGGCGCTTTCGATGGACGCCGTGGCGGTGAGCATGACGGACGGAATGAGCGAGCCGTCGATGCCGCTGAAAAAAGCGCTGTCCATCGGCGGGTTTTTCGGCGTGTTTCAGGCGCTGATGCCGCTGATCGGATATTTTGTCACCGGGCTGGTGGCGTCTGCGTTTCTGGGCGTTTTCGAGCGCGCGTCCGCCTGGGTTTCCTTTGCCCTGCTGGCCTTTCTGGGCGGGAAGATGATCGCGGACGGCGTGCGGGAACTGCGCGCGGCGAAAGAGGGAGACGCGCCCGAAGAGACTAAAACCCTCTCCGTCGGCCGGCTGGCCGCGCAGGCGGTCGCCACGTCCGTGGACGCGCTGGCGGTGGGGGTCACCCTCCAGATGGCGGCCATTTCCCCCGCGGGGCTTTTCCCGCCCGTGGGATGGTCCGCGCTCATCATCGGCGCGGTGACGTTTGCCCTCTGCGTGCCGGCGGTTTACCTCGGGAAGCTGATCGGCAACCGGCTGGAGGATAAAGCGCGGCTGATCGGCGGCGTGGTGCTCGTCGGCATCGGCCTGAAAATTCTGCTGGAAGGAATTTTGTAACAAATCGCGCCGGCGGGGCGAAAAAGGCCCCGCCGGCGCGAAAAATCGGAAAGAAGGAAAGACGTAAAGAGAAGAGAAAAAAGAAAACGCTGCGAAAAGGGCGGACCAGACCGGCAGGCCGGGAAAGACCCCGAAAGTTGCGGAACGGCGGGGGCGGGTAAGAGCGGAAGAAATTCCCTTCCGCGCCCCGCAGAGGGCGGAAAGGAGGAAAAAACGCCGGCGGAGGACAAAAAAAAGGAAAATCAAAAAAATTCCCGAAAAAATTGAAAAACACGGCGCAAAACAGCTTGACAGAATTTCAGAATCATAATACAATTAGAGG
Organism: Candidatus Scatosoma pullistercoris; assembly: GCA_018714725.1. Lineage (GTDB taxonomy): Bacteria > Bacillota > Clostridia > Christensenellales > Borkfalkiaceae > Scatosoma > Scatosoma pullistercoris. Next base: position 9,031 of record DVMZ01000123.1, on the reverse strand, counting down.
GCAAGTTAAAAGAAGGACGCTCTGAGCACCCCCTTAAACCCGTTATTGTATAAGGTGCGAAGACGCGCGGGGCTTCTTTTAAGGCCTTTTTCGAGAAAAAAGAAAATACACACGAATAAGGAGTAAATAGGATATGAAGACCTATATGGCAAAAGCCCAGACGGTTGAGAGAAAGTGGTATGTCATAGACGCCGCGGGAGTACCCCTCGGCCGCCTCGCTTCCCGCGTCGCTTCCGTGCTCCGCGGCAAGAACAAGCCCGTTTTTACGCCCAACGTCGACACGGGTGATTTTGTAATCGTCATCAACACCGATAAGGTGATTCTGACCGGAAAGAAAACGGAACACAAAATTTACAGATATCACACCGGCTACATCGGCGGGCTCAAAGAGATCTCCTACAAGAGAATGCTGGAAGAAAAGAGCGACCTCGCCGTTTACGAAGCGGTGCGCGGCATGCTTCCCAAAAACAGCCTGGGAAGAGCGACGCTTAAAAAGCTGAGAGTTTATAAGGGCGCCGAACATAACCACGCGGCTCAGAAACCCGAAGTGCTCACGGTTGAATAAGGAGAGGAGAGAATCATGGCTAAGATCAATTTGAAAAAGAAGATTCAGTTCTGGGGAACCGGCCGCAGAAAGAAGGCCATCGCCCGTGTGCGTCTGATTCCGGCGGGCACCGGCGCCATCGTCATCAACGACCGCGCTTTCGAGGACTACTTCCCTCAGGGCACCCTTCAATATATCGTCAAACAGCCCCTTGTCCTTCTGGGGGCGGAAACCAAATATGACGTGTTCGTCAACGTCGTGGGCGGCGGCTACACCGGTCAGGCAGGCGCAATCCGCCTGGGCATTGCGCGCGCTCTGCTCGAGGCGGAACCCGATTCCCGTCCCGCGCTCAAGAAAGAGGGATTCCTCACCCGTGATCCCCGCGCGAAGGAAAGAAAGAAGTACGGTCTCAAAAAGGCCCGTCGCGCACCTCAGTTCTCCAAGAGATAACTTTTTCCGGAATTGTCCGGAACCGAAAACATTCCCCCGGCCGCCGTTGCGGCCGGGGGAATGTTGCTTTTGCCGAGGGAAGAAGGATGGCCGGGAGGAGGCAAAGAGTCCGTTTCTTTGCGTGCTTTTTTTCTTCGCTTGCTTTCTTTACTTACTTACTTGCTTTCCTTCCTTCCTTTTCGTTCGTTCCTTCCTTAGCTCCTTCCTTACCTGTTTATTTACTGCCTCGTGTTTGCGGCTCCGCCCGCGCCGGTTCCGGCGCGGGCGGAGATCCCGGAAAATAAAGTCGGAATATCCGGGGGTGCAAAAGGCGGGGGCCGGGCGGAGGGAACGGCCGTTCGCTGACGGGCGCCCGGCCGGGCGCAGTTCGGTTTTTTGCGTTTTCCGGGGCTTGTCCCGCGTTCCCGAAACAGCCCGGGAACGTTCCGGCGGCAGGGCGGGTCAGCGCCGGGGTCTTTTGTCGATGCTCCGGGAAAGCCGCTCGTGGCGTTCCAAGAGTTCGAGACAGGGATTGACGGGCGCTTCGTCCCGGACGCGGGGGGCAGGTATGGTCGGAGCGCCGGAATCCGGGCTTTCCGTCGCGTCTGCCTCTCCTTCGTCGCGGCCGTCCTCGGAAGGGGCGGCGGGGCCGGGGAAGAGGGCGGATTTGAGAAAATTAAACAAACCGAAACTTTCCATATCGAAAAAAATCCTTTATTTTCACAATTTTCACCGAAAATAGCGGCAAAAACGCGGCGTTTTTGTTTGCTTTAATTGACGAATTGATATATAATAGAATATGCGTTGATAGTATCGGAAAATGCGCGCGTTTTTTCCGTTTGGCGTAATTTTTAAGGAGTCCTTTACAATGCGGGATAAGATCAGGAAATCGATATGCGTCGCAGCGGCGGCCGCCCTTGCCGTTTCTGCGCTTGCGGGATGCTCGGACAACTATTCCACCGAGGTGCCCGGAGACGATATTTTTCAGGGAGAGGTAAGTTCCAACGGCGGCTTTGTCGTGGAAAAGGGCAATTATATCTACTTCATCAACGGCGCCGAGGAATATACGGCGTCCAATGAATACGGCGAAGTCGTGAAAGGCGCTCTGATGCGCATTTCCCGGGCGGATCTTCTGGCGGGAAATTACCAGAACGTCGTGACGGTGGTGCCCATGCTGTTCGTGGCGCAGAATTTCGACGCGGGCATCTATATCTACGGGGATTATGTGTACTATGCTTCCCCTACGACGGAACGCGATCAGGACGGCAAAGTGCAGAACGACTGGGTCAGCTTCAAGCGCGCGAAACTGGACGGCAGCGAGGCGATGAGCGGATACTACTTCCGTTCGGACGACAACGCCCTCGACTATCGGTTCGTGGAAGTGGACGGAGTGGTGTACTGCCTGCATGCGGACGACACCACGCTCTATTCCTATAATACGCAGACGCGCAAGGATACCGTGCTCGTTTCCTCCGCGGCTTCCGATTTTTATTTCGACACTTCCGACGCGGAGAACCCGTTGGTCTACTACACGATGGCGGTGACCCAGGACATCGACACGCAGAATTCCTCCAACGTCAGCTACACGCAGGTGTACAGCGTCCGGGCGGACGCGACGGTGGAATCGGCCGGCGCGAAGGACGGACAGGTCTCCTACACCGTCAAGGGCGGCAAGACCTACTCTTTCAACGCGGACTATGTCCAGGATGAGGACAATTATCCCGATTTCAAAGCGGACGATTATACCACCTATCCTTACGTCAACCTCGGCGACCTCGTGCTGGACGGCAGAGGATCGAGCAAGGCGTATACGGACACCAAATTCACGGACGACGATCCGACCAAGGCGGCTACGCCGAACGGTTACACCTATACCATTCAGGGCTATCAGAACGGCGGCCTGTATTATACCCGTGCGGGCGTGAGCGACACTTCGTCCGACGGCGAGAGCAGCGCGTTGTACTATCTCCCGGATTCCGTTTCCGGCGCGGACGGCTGGACGAGCATTCAGGGCCAGTCGGTTGCGGGGAATGTGGACACGGTGGCGCTCAACACCACCAACGCTTCTTCCTCGGCGCTCTTCTCGGTGGAAGAGGTTTCCGGAAAGCGGGTGCATTCCTATATCTACACCGCCGATTCGAGAATTTACCGCGTGACTTCCGATGAAACCGGCCGGCCCGCGGAAAGCCTTCTGATCGTTCCGGCGGCGAGCAGCGCCACCCTCTGGAAGACGGAAGGGGACTATCTGTATTATTATTCCACCGGCACGAACGGCAACAACGTCACCCGTATCAATTATAAAGGGGACGCGGACGATTACAACCCGATCTTCGGGCTCGTGGACGACGAGGAATACAAACCCGCGACCGTTCTCGGCGTGGACTGGAACAGCTCCTGGTACAAGCCCGAATTTATCGAGAACTGCCTCTTCTTCTCCAATGCGCAGTCCTTCGGTTCGACTTCGTATAATTATATCTATGTCGTGGACCTCAACGGCGAGAACGGCCTGATGACCGGCGACGAACTCAAAGCGTTCAACGAGAAGTATGAAGAGGTCACCGACTATATCGCAGATTTCGGCAACAACAGCAACACCGATCTCCAAAACGCGCTGCAGTACTATTTCCGCACGGGCGAGACGGAGTACTTCTACGATGTCCTCGACGAAGCGAAGAAACAGGGCTATAAAGACAACTATCTGTACAGCGCCTATGCGATTGAGGAATTCCGCGCGTTTACGTCGCATGAAGTGAGCGCGAACGGCGACGCGAAAGATTACACCGATATGTTCAAGGACGACGCCGGCGTCTATTACGACGTGCAGAGCTACTTCATGAACATGATCGGCAAAGTGAAGGATTCGGACGCGGAAGCGATCGAAGAGGCGTGGAGAACCAGTTCCATTCTCACCCTTCCCGAAGAGGAGGACACCGGCTGGGCGACCTGGCAGAAAGTGCTCCTGGGCGTGGGCATTGCCCTGGGCGTGGTGATCGTCGCGGGCGGCGTGGCGCTGTTCTTCATCGTGCGCGCCAAGAAAGCCAAAGCCGCAGAACAGGCGGCAATCGTCGAGGCGGGCCGCAGAAAGCACGTCATCGATACCACCGACGACAAGTCCATCGACGTATATGCGGACGATACGCAGGAAACCGCGGAAACGTCGGAAAAGACGGAAGATACTCCTTCCGGGGCAGAAGTTCCGGAAACTTCGGAATCTGCGGAAACGACGGCGGAGGAAGGGACGCAGGCTCCGGCCGAAGCCGAAGCGGCTGAAACCGGGGAAACCGCGGAGACGGATAAGAAAGACGAATAAACAGGCCGGAGAAAGGCAGGGGCGCCGCTTCCATGAGGAAGCGGCGCTTTTTTGCGCTTTCCGGACATAAAACCCGCCCGATTGCGGACAATAACGATAGCGGCGCGGCGCCGGACCTCCGGTTCGCGGCGCCGCGCTCATGCGATTTTCCGGCGCGTGCGTTTTTCTGCACAGCCGCGGAAAAAACGGGAGGGGAACATGAAAAAGCAGACGTTTCTCAAAGGCGCCGCCGTCATTGCGGCGGGCGGGTTCATCGCAAAGCTCATCGGCGCGCTGTACCGCATTCCGCTGACCAACCTGATCGGCGCGGAGGGCATGGGGATGTACCAGCTGGTCTATCCCTTTTACTGTCTGTTGCTCACCGTGTCCGCGACGGGGATTCCGTCCTCGATCGCAAAGCTGGCGGCGGAACGCCGGGCCTCCGGCCGGTCCGATCTCCCCGTGCTGAAAAGCGCGTTGATCCTCTTCCTCGGCATCGGCGGAGTCGGCACGTTGCTGATGATGGCGCTTTCCCCGCTGTTGTCGGGGGTGCAGGGCAGTCCGGAACTGAAAAGCGGCTATCTCGCGCTCGCTCCGTCCGTCCTGCTCGTCTCGGGCATTTCCGTATTCCGCGGCTGGTTTCAGGGCCGGAACAATATGTTTCCCACCGCCTTTTCGGAAGTTCTGGAACAGATCGTCAAAGTGGGGCTGAGCCTGTTGCTGGCGTATGTGTACCGTTCGGACGTCCGCAAGGCCGTCACGCTGATTCTGCTTTCCGTATCCGTGTCGGAAGCGGCGGCTCTTTTGCTGATGCTCCTTTTATACCGTCGGGCGCGCAATCGGTCGGAAGTGCTGAATGAAGGGGGCAGGGTTTCGATGAAGTCCGTTTTGCGCCTGAGCATTCCCGTCACGCTTTCGGCGGCGCTGCTGCCCTTTTCCGCGCTTTTGGACAGTGTGATCGTCGTGCGGCTGTTAAAGGGATACACCGATCAGGCGGTGACGCTGTACGGCCTCTTTTCGGGCGGCGCCGTCACAATTGTCAATCTCCCCGTTTCCATCTGCTACGGAATCGCCGCGGCAAGCGTCCCCGCCGTTTCGGCGGCGGGCGCGGCGGAGAGAGCGGGGACAGACCGTTCCCTTGCAGAGACAGGCAAGAAGGGACGGAGCGCGCGAAGCCGGGTGGTTTACGCCCTGCTCGTGACGCTGGCGGCAAGTATCCCCTGTGCGCTGGGACTGTACTTTTTCGCGCGGCCGGCAGTGCGTATTATTTTCCGGGCGCTGGCGCCCTCCGAATCGGAGGTGCTGGTGCGGCTGGTGCGGGTGTTCGCGGTGAGCGCCGTCACCCTTTCCTGCACGCAGACCCTGTCCGCCTGTCTGACGGGGCTGGGGAAGCCCAAATACGCGGCGTTTTCGATGGGGATTGCCGTACTGGTCAAGACGGCGCTCAATTTTGCGCTCGTTTCCCGTCCGGAAATTTCCGTTTACGGGGCGGCGATCGCGGCGGACGTCTGTTATTTGGTTGCTTTTGCGCTCGATTTGGTGTATAATTTATCCGTCACGCGATCGGGGAAAAAGGACGGAAACAGACGCGGACAGGAAACTGGAAAAGGAGAGAGGGCGCATGATTACGGTGGTAGGATTGGGTGTGAAAGAGGGAGATCTTACGGAAAGAGGCAGACGGGCAATCCTGTCTGCAAAGCGGGTGGTCGTGCGGACGGCACAGACGGAATCGTATAAAAACGTGACGGCGCTCGGCGTTCCGCACGTCTGCCTGGACGAAATTTATGAGCGCAGCAGGAATTACGGCACTCTGTATAAGAAACTCGCCGCGGCGGTGGCGGCATACGGGGACGGAACGGTGTACTGCGTGGACGGTTCGGCGGGGGAGGATAACTCGGTCAAGGCGCTCTCCCGTCGCCTGCGCGGCAAAACGGAGATCGTCGAAGGCGTGTCCAAAGTGAGCGCGCTCGTCGACGCGGCGGGGTTTTCGGGCTGTTCCTATCAGGCGGTGTCCGCCTACGAACTGGAAGGCGCGGAGATGTCCGCGCCGCTCGTCGTGTACGATATGCACGATCGCGACCTGGCGGGCGAAGTCAAACTGGCGCTCTCCGACCGGTTCGGCGAGGAAACGGAGGTGAAGTACATACGCAGGGGGCAGTGCGTCCGCATTCCCGTGTATGAACTCGACCGGCAGGGAGAGTACGACGGGACTTCGGCGGTCGCGCTCGAACGGCTGGAATTCACCGCGCAGAAGCGGTTCGGGTTTTCCGATCTCGAACGGATCGTAAAACGGCTTCGCCGTCCGGACGGCTGTCCCTGGGACAAGGTGCAGACGCCCGAAAGCATCAAGATGAACGCCGTCGAGGAAGCCTACGAACTGGTGGACGCGATCGACGCGGGGGACGACGATAAAATTCTCGAAGAGACGGGCGATCTGCTCCTGCAGGCGGTGTTTCAGACGGTGATGGCGGAGGAACGCGGCGCGTTCGACACGACGGACGCCACGACGGGAATCTGCGAGAAGCTCATCACCCGCCACACCCATATTTTCGGGCAGGACAAAGCGACGGACGAGGGAAGCGCTCTGTCCGTCTGGGAACGCAATAAGATGAAAGAGAAACATCAGGAGACGTATGCGGACGCGGTGAACGACGTGCCGCGCTGTTTCCCCGCGGCGATGCGCGCCCAGAAGGTGGGCAAGCGCGCCGCCAAGAGCGGATTTGATTTCTCTTCCGCGGAAGAGGCGTCGGAAAAGGTGAAAGAGGAGCTGGCCGAACTGTTCGCGGCGCGCGCGGCGGGGGACGCCGGGGAGACGGAAAAGGAACTGGGCGATCTGCTCTTTGCCGTTATCAACGTCGGACGGCTGGCGGGTTGCGACTGCGAAAAGGCGCTTAAGGAGAGCGCCGACCGGTTTGCCCGCCGGTTCACGCGGACGGAAGCGCTCGCGCGGGCGGATGGCCGGGATGTGAAAACGCTGTCCGCCGAAGAATGGGACGTTTACTATCGCCGCGCCAAGGCGCAGCTGGCTTCAGAAACCGCCGGAAAAGGCGCCCCGGCGGGCGGACGATGAGGGCAGGGGAGAGACTATGGAACTGAAACCGATTACAATCGGCTCCGTCAGGACGGAAAACAACGTCTTTCTGGCACCTCTGGCGGGATATACCAACTACCCTTTCCGCAGGCTGTGCGAACGGAGCGGCGCGGGGCTGGCTTTTACGGAAATGGTCAGCGCCAAGGGATTGAAATACGGCAGTGAAAACACAAAGGCCCTGCTTTATACCACCCCGGAGGAATCCCCGGTCGCGGTGCAGATTTTCGGCAGCGAGCCGGATATCATGCGCGCCGCCTGCGAGAGCGAGGAACTTTCCCCTTTTCCGATCGCGGATATCAATATGGGTTGTCCCGTGCCCAAAATTTACAAGAACGGCGAGGGCAGCGCGTTGCTGGAAAATCCCGCGCTTGCGGAAAAAATCGTCTCGGAATGCGCGAAGAGCGGCAAGGCGGTGACGGTGAAATTCCGCGTCGGCGTATCGGAGGACAAGCTGATTGCCGCGGAGTTTGCCCGGCGCATGGAAGAGGCAGGCGCCGCGCTTCTCACCGTGCACGGCCGCACGCGGGACAAATATTATTCGGGCGAAGTGAATTACCGGGAAATCGCCGCGGCAAAAAATGCGGTGCGCATTCCCGTCATCGCCAACGGCGGCGTGTTTTCGGAGGCGGACGCGGACGAATTGCTGGAAAAGACGGGGGCGGACGGGGTGATGATCGCCCGCGCGGCGCTTTACGACCCGCAGATTTTCTGCGATTTCACCGGCCGCCCGCGGGAAGAAAAGCGGCAGATGATCGAACGGCAGATCAAAGAGACCAGGCAGGTATTTGACGAGCGCTTTACCACGGTATTCATGCGCAAAATGGTGGCCTTTTACGTCAAGGGCATGCGCGGCGCCGCGGGCTGGAAGGAACGGCTGTTTGCCTGTCCCGACCCCGATTCTCTGCTCGCGCTGGTGGAGGAGATCTTTTCGGAGTGAAAGGGGGTCCGGCCGGGAAAAGACGGCGGACAAATGTCGGAGAAAGAGAAAAACGGTCCTGTCATAAAACCCCGGGGGCCCCGCAATCTGCGGGGCCCCCGGGGTTTGCGCTTCCGGACGGCGCAGGATATGTTTGAACAAAATCTTGTCAAATGTTGCGTTTCATCGGACAAGTCCTCTCAGCAGAATCTGTCGAGCGGGGAAAAACATCGGCGGCATATGCCCGCCCGGTCGCGGGCGCAGCTTTCGCACAGACATTCTCCGCACGAAGGACAGCACCGGGCCGTCCGCGGGTCGATCGGCTTTCCGCAGCCGCGGCAGATCGCAAAATCCTTTCGGGTCATAACTTTCTCCTTATGTAAAAAGTATGCCCCGGCAAAGGCGGAAGTATGCCCTGCGGCGGAAAGTGGCAAAAACCGCAAAAAAACGCCTCAGAAAGGGATTGGCCGCGGCGCGGTATAAACAGTCGGCCCGCCGGGAAAATCGCGCCTCCGCGCGAAAGAACGCGCCGGAGCGGGCATTCGGCAGGCGCGCGGCAAAGGTCGGGCCTTTTCCGGGAAAACGAGGGCGGGCGGAGACGAAAAAAAGAGGCGGAGGGAAGCAAGCGGGGCGGCTTTCCGGTACATTCCCGGAAAATGGCGCGCCGGAAAATCCGGCTTGGCCGGAGAAGGCGCGGAAGGACGCGCGGAAGGATGCAAAGAAAAAGTGAAAAGCATAAAACGGACGGGATAAGGGACGGGA
>DVMZ01000122.1 GCA_018714725.1 Candidatus Scatosoma pullistercoris | reverse complement strand
ACTTCTCGGACAAATCCCTTATTATATAGCTTTTCGGATGTTGGGGGATAAGGACAACATTGTTTTGAGATTGTTGCGGGGAATCCTGATTCTCGCGGGATCGGCAATTATCGTTATTTCCGGCGCGCTTGTGGCCCTGGCGCATGCGAGCGAAATTGATACGGTTTTGAAGCTGTCTCCGTGGAAAGCGGCTTTCGGAGGGTGCTGGCTGCTCGGCGGGGCGATTTCTTTTCACTTGTTTTACAGCGCGTGCGACGGCGATTGGGAAGAAGGAGTATTTCCGTTTATCGGACTGATTTCAACGGCTGTCGCTTACGCCGTGTGCGTCGCCCTTACCTTCCTCGGACAGAAGGCGGGAAGTTTTTTTGCCGGATGGCTGGTCGCTCTGTTGGGGGTGGCGGGCGTCGTGCTGGCGATCGTGCGGCTGATCCGCGAGGGCTCGCCTTTCGGAACGGGACGGATATGGAACGGCGGTACAGACAATGCCGGACAGAAATCTTCCGGAACAGGTTCGGTCGGAACGGCAACGGGAGATGACGATGATGTCGACAACCGTGCCGAGGGCTCGGACTGGAAACTGAAATCGGCAATTTCGGGAGCCTTGCCCCGCGGATACCAGAGAGACTGGCAATACGGGGAGATTTATGTGGATTCGACGAGTGTGGAGATTTCTTCGTTCAGCAATACGGTAATCGTAAACGGAAGGATACGCTGTACCTGGCGGTTTGACGCGGAGGGTATCGCTCGCAATTCGTTGGATATAAAGGATCAGGTTCAGAAAATAGCGGACGAATATGCAGAGAAATTTTGTCGCCTTGCATTTGAAGCCTTCGGTGAGTTCCGGGAAAAGTATTCGGGGTACGATCAGGAATGGGCGGTCAAGCCGGGCAGGGTAGAAGCTAAATTTGAACCGAGAGGTTAATGACGAGAGGTTAATGAGATGAGCGTGGTCAAAAAATTTTTTCTGGTGGTTTGGATGCTGGTTGTTCCCTGTCTTCTTTATGGAATCGTGAACTTTGTTCTCCATGAATGGGTGGACTTTAACAACAGTGTGGTGGAACTTGCGATTCTGCAGGGATTTTGCTGGATTTTTTGTCTGCTCGGCGTTCCGCTGGGCGTGGGGCGCAACAAAGGGACGCCTGGGCATATTACGGCGACCGGGGTGATTATCGCTTTGATTTTGGCGCCCGTGATTCTCGCTTTTAATTGGATTGTAACGTTGCTCGGCGGGATTTTTTGGGTTTTCGGCGCTTTGATCGGCTGGCTGAAATACGGGCGCAGGTGATTTTGCGGCACGTACGGCCGGAAGTGCTCGTTTTCCCGTTTGCGGAGAGGTTCTCGCCTTTCGGAAATTTTATAACTTTTTCGGGCGGGGCGCATTTGCGCCCCGCCCGTCTGCATGAAATTTTTCTTTTGCGCGATTTTGCATATCTTCCCGGAAAAAGAGGGCGGCCGCACGGTTTTCTGACCAAACAAGTCTGTGATTTTACGAAAAGTTTTATCCGAAAAAACGTTTAAGGAAGGGGAAATCGGGTTAAAAATATAGCGAAAACAAGAGGCGCGCCGTGACCCGGAAACCGGAGGAATTCCGCTGGGATTCAATCGGTCGGAAAACGGCCGGGAGAGAACCGATCGGAACTGACGGGCGGGCGAGAAGCCATCGGACGAAAGCCAACCGGGCGGAAATCAAGCGGTCGGGGCAGCGGCGGCGAGGAAAAAGGAGAGAACGCTTATGGATATGAGAAAATTCACGGAAAAATCGGTGACGGCGTTGCAGGATGCACAGCGCACCGCCAAGGAATACGGAAACCAGGAAATCGGGCAGACGCATCTTCTGTACGCGTTGATCACGGCGGACGAGGGACTCATTCCCCAGCTGCTTCAGAAGATGCAGATCGATCTGAAAGGGCTTCGGGAAGCGGTGCAGGCGGAGATCGCGCGGGCGCCCAAAGTGAGCGGCGGAGAACAGTATATCGCGCCGGCGCTTTCGGACGCGCTCGAAGCCGCGGAAAAACAGGCGGCGAAGATGGGGGACAGTTATGTTTCCGTCGAGCATCTGTTTTTCGGACTCACCGAGAAGCCGGACGCGGCGGTGAAAAAGCTGCTGACTAAGTTCAAAATCAGACAGGAAGAATTTATGAAGGCGCTGGCCGGCGTGCGCGGCAATCAGCGGGTGGACAACGAGAATCCCGAGGATACTTATGACGTCCTCAACAAATACGGCACCGACCTGGTCGAAAAGGCGCGTCAGCACAAGATCGACCCCGTGATCGGGCGCGACGAAGAGATCCGCAACGTCATCCGGATCCTGTCCCGGAAGACCAAAAACAACCCCGTGCTGATCGGGGAAGCGGGCGTCGGCAAAACGGCGATCGCGGAGGGACTGGCCATCCGGATTATGAAAGGGGACGTGCCCGATTCGCTGAAAAACCGCAAGGTGTTTTCGCTGGATATCGGCGCGCTGATCGCGGGCGCAAAATTCCGCGGTGAGTTTGAAGAGCGGCTGAAAGCGGTGCTGGCGGAAGTCAAGAAGAGCGAAGGCGGCATCATTCTGTTTATCGACGAGCTGCACACCATTGTCGGCGCGGGCAAGACGGACGGCGCCATGGATGCGGGCAATCTGCTCAAACCCATGCTGGCGCGGGGCGAATTGCACTGCATCGGCGCGACGACGCTGGACGAATACCGGAAATACATCGAAAAAGATCCCGCGCTCGAACGCCGGTTCCAGCCGGTGACGGTCAACGAGCCGACGGTGGAGGACACCATTTCCATTCTGCGCGGACTCAAAGAGCGGTACGAAGTGTATCACGGCGTGAAAATTCAGGATAACGCCCTGATTGCGGCGGCGACGCTGTCCAATCGTTACATCACAGATCGTTTCCTGCCCGATAAGGCGATCGACCTCGTCGACGAGGCGTGCGCGATGATCAAGACGGAGATGGAATCCATGCCTTCGGAGATGGATGAAATTTCGCGGAAGATCATGCAGCTGGAAATCGAAGAGAACGCTTTGAAGAAGGAAACGGACAATCTTTCCGCGGCGCACCTCGAAGAAATTCAGAAGGAACTGGCTGCTTTGCGGGCGGAGTATGCGGAGATGAAGGCGAAATGGGACAACGAGAAAAATTCCATCGGCAAAGTCCAGAAAATCCGCGAGGAACTGGAAGAGGCCAATGCGCAGCTGGAAAAAGCGCAGCGGGAATACGATCTCGAAGCGGCGTCCAAATTGCAGTACGGCCGGATTCCGCAGCTGAAAAAAGAACTGGAAGAGAGCGAGCGCGCGGCGGCTTCCGCAAAGGATTCCACCCTTTTGCGCGACCATGTCACCGAAGAGGAAATCGCCCGGATCGTCGCCCGCTGGACGGGGATCCCCGTCGCCAAACTGATGGAGGGAGAGCGGGAGAAGCTGCTCCGGCTGTCCGAAACTCTGCACGAGCGGGTAGTGGGACAGGACGAAGCGGTGGACGCCGTTTCGGACGCGATTCTGCGCTCCCGCGCGGGGATTGCCGATCCCGGCAGGCCCATCGGTTCCTTCCTCTTCCTCGGTCCCACGGGCGTGGGCAAGACGGAGCTTGC
>DVMZ01000121.1 GCA_018714725.1 Candidatus Scatosoma pullistercoris | reverse complement strand
GCAAGATGAAAGTGAGAAGTCGTATATTACAGATTTGACGGATTTTGCAGTGTTTTCCGGCGTGCGTTCCGTCCTTTCGCGAAAAAAGTCCCTTTTTTATCCGCAAAAGGGCCCTTCAGGCGGCGATAAGCGCCGGGAAGGCTCGGAAAGTATCGGGAAACGCCGAAAACATCGGGGGAGAAGGGCGAATTGTAAAAAATTTTTTGCAACTGTAAATAAAAAAGGACGAACTTATTACAAGTTTGTTACAAAATAATGCGGATTTTATTACAACTGTGCGGTATGATAGGGGCACAACGAAACAAGGAGAAAGAAATTATGAAATCGAAGAAATTTTTGGCACTGGCGCTTGCGGCGATTACCGTGAGCACGATGGCGGCGTTTGCGTCCTGCGGGGAAGACGCGGACATCACGATTACGGGAAGTTCTTCCGTCTCTCCGCTCATGAGCGCGCTGGCGGAAGCCTATGAAGAGAAGAACGACGTCAAGATCAGCGTTCAGACGAGCGATTCCAGCGTCGGCATTCAGGATACGATCGACGGGAAAAATGATTTCGGCATGGCTTCCCGCGACCTTAAAGATACCGAAAAGGGCGTGGTGAGCAAGCAGATCGCGACGGACGGCGTCGCGCTGATCGTCGGCAAATCCTGTACGGTGAGCAACGTCACGCCCGAGGAAGTGTATGCTCTGTATGCGGAGGGCACGGCGATTCAGGAAGTGATCACGGGGGGCTATAACCGCGAAGCCGGTTCGGGCACGAGAGACGCTTTCACCGATCTGATCAAAGACGCGGAAGGCAACAAACTCAAAGATCTGGAAACGTTTGCGAGCGTCATCAACAACGTAAACGGAACGGATGCGGTCAAGACTTCGATTGCAAGCTCGTCCAATCTGATCGGCTATATTTCTCTCGGTTCGCTGGACGACACCGTCAAAGCGCTTACCTTCAAGGGCGTGGAGGCGACGGTTGCCAATATCAAGGCCGGCACTTACGAATTGAAACGTCCCTTCAACATCGTCTATCAAGAGGGCAAACTCAGCGAGAAAGCGCAGGCGTTTATCGACTTCATCATGAGCGACGAAGGGCAGGCGATCGTCCTCGAAGAGGGATATATCGATATGAACTGATCGGCTTTGCCGGAATAAGGAAATCATGAAGAAAACCATATTGCAAAGAGAAAACAATCGGGAGACGGGGGCGGCGGCAGTCGCTCCCGCCTTCGGGCGTTCCGGGACGTCGGGAAAAGAATTGTCCGCCAAGATCATTTTTCTGATCTGCGCGCTCTTTTCCATCGTCGCCGTCCTCATGATCGTCTTTTATCTTCTGTTCGTCAGTATCCCTGCATTCCGCGAAATCGGCGTGTTCAACTTTCTGTTCAAAAAGCTCTGGAACTCCGACCGGTGGGCGGACGGGGGAAACCCCGCCGAGTATTTCGGCATCCTGCCGGAAATCGTCTCTTCGCTGGTCATCACCCTGGGCGCGGTGCTTCTGGGCGGCCTGCTCGGCGTCTGTTCCGCGATTTTCATGGTGTATTACTGTCCCAAAAAAGTCAAGGGACTCTATACCCAGCTCATTAACCTGCTTGCGGGAATCCCGTCCATCGTGTTCGGCTTTGTCGGGCTGGAAGTGCTGGTCAGGGGATTTCGGGAACTGTTCGATACGCCTTCCGGCATGGGGCCGCTGCCTGCGGTGATCGTCCTCGCGCTGATGATCATGCCGACGATCGCCTCCCTGTCCAGAAACAGTCTGGAATCGGTGCCAAAGGAGTACTACGAGGGCTCCCTGGCCATGGGAAACACCAAGGCGCAGGCGATTTTCAACGTCTGCGTACCCGCGGCGAAAAAGGGAATCGTCGCCGCCCTCATCCTGGGCGTCGGCAGGGCGGTCGGCGAGACGATGGCGGTGCAGATGGTCGTCGGCAACGCCACCAACTATTTCCCCACCGGGCCTTTCCAGGGGGTGGAGACGCTGACGACGATCATCGTCAACAACATGGCCTATTCCTACGGCCTGTGGCGGGAAGCGCTGCTCGCGGTCGGGTTTGTCCTCTTGTGCTTTGTGCTCATCATCAATGTCTGCCTCGGACTGGTTCAGCGGGAGAGAAAAACGGAACGCGGCTCCCTTTTCCACAGGAAATTGCAGGAACAGGCGGAACGGTATGCGCGCGAACATGAATTCCGCGCGGGCGGAAAAGTGCAGGAAGCGCTCCGGTGGGTGTGTATCTCGCTCGCGTGGTTTGTGATTGCGCTGCTTGCGGGCATGGTGATTTTCATCACCGTGCGCGGCCTGCCCAATCTGACGTTCCATTTCGTGTTCGGCGAGGCGACCAATACGCTGGGTACGCTGCGTTCGGCATTCATTTCCACTATCCTTATCATTTTGATGACGTTGCTCATTGCCCTGCCGCTCGGAATCGGCGCGGCGATCTTCCTCAACGAATACTCGAAAAAAGGAAGCTGGTATATCAAGCTGATCCGCCTGTTTGTAGACACTCTTTCGGGGATTCCCTCCATCGTGTTCGGTTTGTTCGGCATGGTATTCTTTACCGAGATACTCGGCCGGCGGTGCCTGCTGGCGGGCTCGTTTACAATGGTGCTCATCATTCTTCCCACGATCATCCGCTCCACCGAAGAGAGCCTCAGGGAAGTGCCGGACAGCATGCGGGAGGCTTCCCTGGCGCTCGGCGCGTCCAAGGTGCGCACGATTTTCCGGATTATCCTGCCGACGGCGCTGAGCGGAATCGTCACTTCCGTCATCCTGAGCGTGGGGCGCATCATCGGCGAATCGGCGGCGCTCATCTATACGGCGGGCGCGTCCATGTTGGAGCCGGGCGGGTATCTGTCTCCCGGGGTTACGTTCGCGGTGATGATGTACGTCATGTCCAGCTCGGGCGTCGTGGACGGTTACGGACAGACCAGTCTTGAAAAGACATATGCGACGGCGTTCGTCCTGCTGGTGATCGTGGCGCTTCTGAACGTACTCGTCACGGTGCTTGAAAAGAAGATCAAGCGGAAAATGCTCGGGGACGGCGGCGCAGAGAAAAGGAAAAAATTCCGGCTGCGGCCGTCGGTTGCCGCAGAGGCCGGGACGGAGGAAGCGGCAGACGGTGCGACGAAGGGGGGAGTTTCCGGCTCCGGAATCTTCGCAGACGGCAAAAAAGGAAGACAGATTGTATGAAAACGATTGAAAAATTCACATTTGAAAACAATGTCGCGATCGAAGTCAGGAAGATGAACCTCTTTTACGGGGATTTTCAGGCGCTGAAAAATATCGACATGATCGTTCCCGAAAAGCAGATCACGGCGATGATCGGGCCGTCCGGGTGCGGCAAATCCACTCTTTTGAAATCCCTCAACCGCATGAACGATCTCGTGGAGGGCTGTCGGGTGGAAGGCGGGATCCAGATCGGCGGGGTGAATATTTACGAGCGGACCATGAACCTCGCCATGCTGCGCAAAAATGTCGGCATGGTCTTCCAGCGCCCCAATCCCTTTGCGATGAGCGTATATGACAACGTCGCTTACGGCCCCAGGACCTTCGGGATCCGGCGCAAAGGGGAACTGGACGCCATCGTGGAACGGTCGCTGAAAGGCGCCGCCATGTGGGACGAACTCAAAGACCGCCTGAACAAATCGGCGTTGGGGCTTTCGGGCGGTCAGCAGCAGCGCCTCTGCATAGCCCGCGCGCTGGCCGTCGAGCCGCAGATTCTGCTCATGGACGAACCGACGTCCGCCCTCGATCCCATTTCCACGGGCAAAATCGAGGAGCTGTGTATGGAGCTGAAAAAGAAGTTCACCATCGTCATGGTCACGCACAACATGCAGCAGGCGGCCCGTATTTCGGATAAAACCGCGTTTTTCCTGCTGGGAGAAATGGTGGAAATGGGCAATACCGAACAGATTTTTTCCGTGCCCGCAGACAAGCGGACGGAGGACTATATTACAGGGAGATTTGGTTAATTCTTATGCGTACAAATTATCTGAGCGAGCTGAAAGAGCTCAAAACGGATATTCTCCAGATGGGCTCTTATATCGAAGAAGCCATCAAAAATACATTGACCGCGCTGAAAAAGGACGATCTGATTCTGGCGCAGGAGGTCATCAACAAGGATTGCGTCATCGACGACGCCGAACGCACGATCGAGAACCTCTGTCTCAAACTTTTCCTGACGCAGCAGCCGGTGGCAACGGATATGCGCATGATTTCCGCCGCGCTCAAAATGATCACGGACATGGAGAGAATCGGGGATTTTGCTTCCGACATCGCGGAAATCATCACCAAGGGCGGGCGCTCGGGGACCGCTTATAACATCGAATTTATCGACCGGATGGGGGACGCCGTCGTCCGCATGGTGGACAGCGCCGTGCTCGCCTTCACCAATTCCGATCTCGAGCTGGCCAAGAAGGTCTGCAAGGCGGACGACGAGGTGGACGGCCTGTTCAACGGCGCCAAAAACGTGCTGTTCGACTGCATCCGCAAAGACGAACAGTTCGCCGAACGCGCGCTCGATCTCATGCTCGTCTCCAAATACCTCGAACGGATCGGAGACCATGCCACCAACATCGCCGAATGGGTCATCTATTCCATCACCGGTGTGCACGTCAATACCGAAAAGGGTTATTGATAATATTATATCGATAAAAAATTGCAGAAATCGTTCTTTTTTGACGGGATTTCCGTTTTTTTGTCGAGATAGAGATGACTTTCGCCCCGGGGTATTATATAATGGTAACCGAGGGGAAAGGCAAAGGCGTTTTTGCGGCCGGCCCGGACGGAAAGGTCTTGCGCCGGACGGATTGCGAGGTGATCGGATGAAAGGAACTGTATATGTATTGGAGGATGACGCCAGCATCGGCGGGCTCATCAGATTTTCTCTGGAAAGGGAACAGCTGGACTGTCACACGTTCGGCACCGTAGAGGAATTTAACGCGGGTTTGCGGAAAAAGATTCCGGATGTGGCGCTGCTCGATATCATGCTCCCCGACGGAAACGGCCTGGAAGTGCTGAAAGACGTGAAACAGCGCTGTCCGGGCGTCTGTTGCATTATGCTCAGCGCTTTGGGACAGGAAGGGGACAAGGTGACGGGGCTGAATCTCGGCGCGGACGATTATATTTCCAAACCCTTCGGGGTGATGGAACTCGTCGCGCGCGTGCGGGCGGCTCTCCGCCGTCAGACGGGCAGCAACGTCATCAAAATCGGGAAACTGGAGCTCAACAACGATGCGATGACCGTCACGCTGGACGGGCGGCTGCTCGATCTCAACAAAAAGGAGTTTGAACTGCTGCGTTACTGTATGCGCAATGCGGACATCGTCCTGACCCGGGATGTGCTCTTGACGGAAATCTGGGGGTATGTCGACACGGAGACGAGGACGCTGGACAATCACATTGCGAGGCTGCGCAAACTCGGCATCGATAATTTCGAGACGGTGTTCGGCGTGGGATACCGCTTTAAGAAGTCTTAAAAAAGACGGACGGATAGGGCAGGGATATGACTATCCGTTTTTTAGCGGAAAAGAAGCGGCGCGGACGGGAGAGAAAAAGAGAAGACGGCACCGGGAAAATACCCGGAAAGGGATAAAGACGCGGCCGGAAGGGAGCGAGGATATGCGAAAGAAAATACTGTGGATTTCCCAGCTGATCATGGCGGTGGTACTGCTCATTTACGCTTTTTTTTCCACGCGGGTTTTTTATGAAAATCTCATCGACACGACCGAGGCCGATCTGAGAATTTACATGAACCTGTTTGACGAAAACGATTATGCCATCGACCAGCAGGGCGTGGAGGGATTTTCCGGACAGCTTTCCGGGCTTCGGGTCACCTTTATCGATACGGAAGGCAACGTACTGGCGGACAGCAGCAAAACCGATCTCGGCAACCATGCGGACCGGGAGGAGGTGCGGCTGGCTCTGTCCGGCGGTGACGGCTATTCCGTGCGCCACAGCGACTCACTCGGCGAGGACATGATCTATTATTGCCGGAAATTCACGGCGCTTTCCGGCGGAGAATACCTTGTCCGCATCGCCGTTTCCACTTCTTCCGAATGGCAGGTGTTCCGTTCCACCCTTCCGACGATTGCCGGATTTTTAGTGCTGGATTTTGTCATCTGCCTCTTGTTTACTTATCTGGAAACGGAGTTTATTCTGCGCCCCGTGCACAAGCTGGCGAAAGACGCCGCGCTCAATCTCAGACTCTCCACGCGGTATCCCGAATTGCAGCCGATCGTGGAAGCGCTGAACGCCCGGAACGCCGAAGTTTCCGAACAGCTTCGGGAGCTTTCGGAGGAAAAGGAACTGGTGGAGAAAGCACAGCGTTCCAAGAACGATTTTATCGCGAACGTGACGCACGAGATGAATACGCCGCTCACCTCCATTCGCGGGTATTCCGAGCTGATCGCGGGCGGAGCTCTGGACGAAGAACAGACCAGGGCTGCGGCGAGTACGCTGGTGAAGCAGAGCGACCGGCTTTCCAAGCTCATTGCCTGCATCATCAACTACAACGAAATCGACAACGACGAACTGCCTTCTTACGAAGTCAATCTTTCCAAACTGGCGGAAGAGACGCTGGAAGTGTTGCAGCCGGAGATAGAAAAGAGAAAAATTTTGTTGGAAAAGGCGATCGAGCCGGGGATTTTGGTCATGAGCCGGCATGAACGGCTGAGCGAGGTGCTGGGCAATCTCATCCGGAACGCTATCCGCTATAACAAAGAGGGCGGAAGTCTACGCGTCGGCGTGGTGCGGGCGGAGGACGGGCATCCGCGGCTGACGGTATCCGATACGGGAATCGGGATTGCGGAAGAAAATCTCGAACGCATTTTCGATCGTTTCTTTACCGTGGATAAATCGCACAGCGGCAAAAACGGCGGGTTCGGCCTGGGCCTTGCGGTGGTGAAGAAGATCTGCCGCAAAGCGGGCTGGGGGCTTCGGGTGGACAGCAAACTGGGCGAAGGTACGACGTTTACCGTGGATTTTGGTTGATTCGCCGGGAGCGAAGAGCGCTGGCAGGGTTCCGACGAATTTCAAAAACGGTGCCCTTGCCGTGAAAATCTGAAAATGCGGCGGGCAGGGTAGAGAATAAGTAAAATTTGGGCTTTGACCTGTTCGATGAAAAGTTTTGAGAAATTTTGGTGAAAAGGGTTGACTTTTCCGGAAATAAGCCTTATAATGGCTATGCTATTCGGTAGGTGAGGCTATTACAGAGATACGGGTTGCTGCCGCGGAATCGTGGAGACACGATGAGAAGGTTGAACAGGCTGCGTCGAATCAAGGGGCAGCATAATGCAACTTCATCGCTTTGTAAAGTTGAAGCTCGGACGAAGAGGACAGGGTGCGGTTGTATATTTTGAGAAACCGGGCTCCCGCGTATTCTTCACCGGATATGCGGGAGTTTTTATTTTCGGAAAAAGGAGGGCGTCTGTCATGGAAAACGGCGATTGTCTATACGGCAGAAAAGCGATGGCAATCAGAAATCCGGCCGACGGGCGCAGTCTGTCCGTCGGGTGATTTTTGCGCGTTTGCGCGGAAGTGCCATCGTTTTCGGCTTTCGGAAACGGTGGCTTTTTTTATGCAAACGGCGCTTTTCGGGCGGGAGTCCGGACGGCGTACGGGATGTCGGAAAGTTTCCGATCGGGAAGATTCAGCCAAAAAAGGAGGTGAAGGAAAATGGATGCGGGCAACAGCGGCGGCGCAAACCCAAAGGACAATCGAAGAATCAACGGCATAATAACGGTAAAGATACAGAAAGCCGCGGCTTTGTCCGCTTTCCGAACCGGCGCACCGCAGAGCGGCCGCCGGTTCGGAAAAAGCGTGCCGTATTCCGGCGCGGCGGAGAAATAAAACTCTGCCGTCTGCCGGTACCGACAGACCGGGCCAACGGGCGCTGCGGTAAAAGCCGGATTGTCCTTTTGATTTGAACCGTACTTTTCGGATCGATTCTGTGGTTTCAAAAAATCGAAGGAGGTACAGGACAATGAAAAAAGAGAAGAAGATTGCCGCGGAGCTCCGCGGAGAAACGGCGCGGGAAAGACTGCTTTGGGCGGCCCGCAACAGCGCGGAAGAGGTGCTCGGCAGATTCGGCACGACATCGGAAGGACTTACGGAAGAGCGCGTTCTTTTATCCCGGGAAACTTATGGGGAAAACACTGTCTCGCAGGGCAGAAAAAATTCGGTTTTCAAAAGGATTTTTGCTGCGTTTGTCAATCCGTTTACCGCTATTTTGGCGGCTTTGGCACTGGTATCCGCCGTCACGGATATTATCCTGGCGGCGCCGGGAGAGAGGAATTATGTGACGGTGGTTGTGATTGCGGCAATGGTACTGGTTTCCGGGGGCTTGCGCTTCATCCAGGAAACGCGCAGCGGAAACGCCGCGGCAAAACTTTCGCAGATGATCCGCACGACGGCCTGCGTGGAGAGAGCCGGAACCGGAAAAGCGGAAATTCCGC